>PWVB01000219.1 GCA_003562365.1 Anaerolineae bacterium | reverse complement strand
TGGGGGTCCGGTGAGGCCACCACCCGCCGCCAGCCGCGCCCGGCATCCTCAACGACCACCCAACCGCGGGTGTCGGCCCGTCGCCGGGCCTCCTCGGCGTCCATGAATCCACCGATGGGCTTCGACGGCGTCTCGAAGGCCGGGTCGTCGCCATCGACACGGACCTGGGTGATCACCGTGGCAACAACCTTACGGATACCGCGACGGCCTAGCTGATTGTGTAGATTCTGCTGCAGAGCATAACCTAGGGCTCCTTGCGTATCGGCAACGCAGACATCCAACGGGACCTCATGCATATTGGCGACCCGCGCCGCGATCTCCGATCGTCGCAAGATAAAGCCCACCTGCGGTCCATTGCCGTGGCTGATCACAACCTCCCACCCCTCGGCGATCATATCCGCAATATGAACGCACGTTTCCTTGACTGCCTGGTGTTGATCCTTGACGGTCTGGTGCTGCTTATCCTTGATCAGCGAGTTTCCCCCGATCGCGATCACCGCCGACTTCGCCTGCACCATGTCCAATCTCCTTCTAAGTTCGACGTGACGAGCTGGAACAGTTCAATACCAGGCGCCAATATGCACGCCTCGAGCATACCAGCCAATTCTCGGATTCGACTACCACATCGTCAGGGCCAACACCGCCTTTTGAACGTGGAGCCGGTTCTCAGCCTGATCGTAGACAACCGACTGCAGACCGTCCATCACCTCACTGGTCACCTCGATGTCGCGATCGGCAGGCAAAGGATGCATATAGATGGCGTCCGGCGCTGCCAACTGCATCTTCCGCCGATCCGTGATCCAGTCCTGGTAGCGGTCCTGCAACTGCTTGCCCTTATCCGCATCAGCAGTGGTCAGCAGGGGCCCCCAGGACTTGGCGTAGACGACATCGGCATCCCTGAAGCCCTCCTCCATGTCGTGGACAATCTCAAAGTCTGTGCCGTAGGCCTCTGCCTGGTTCTGGGCCTCCTCCACAATCTCTGGCATCAGCATAAACTCCTCCGGATAGGCCAGCGTCACGTCCATACCGAAGCGTGGCATCTGCAGAATCAGGGACTGAGGCACAGAGATGGGCTTCAGATAGGAGGAGGCATAGGCCCAAGAGACCACGATCTTCTTGCGGCGCAGGTCTTGGCCCTTCTTCTCCATAACTGTCATCAGATCGGCCAAGCACTGGAAAGGATGGTAGACATCACACTGCATGTTTAGCACCGGGGCCCGCGAGGCTGCAGCGACACCATTCAGATAGCTGTTACCTGCCTGCCAATCGCAGTGCCGAATCGCAATCCCGTCAAAATAGCGGCCCAGAATCTGACCGATCTCCTTGGCTGTATCGCCGTGGGAGATCTGCGTGGTCCGCGACTCAATGAACGCGGCATGCCCGCCAAGCTGCGCCATGCCGGCCTCAAAGGAGCAGCGAGTGCGCGTGCTGCTGAAGAAGAAGAGCATACCCAACGTCCTGTCGCGCAAATAGGGATGCCCCTCGCCGACGGCGCGCTTACGCTTCAAGTCCCAAGCCAGATCGAGGACCGTCTCAACCTCCTCCTTAGAGAAATCCAGATCAGAGATCAAATCACGACCGCGAAGAAACGTCTGCATCTTAGCCTCCTTAGGATGATCAACTGTGTGACGGTTCTAACGGGCGGCACCGCTCCTTTGGACCCGCTAGCCCTAAGCCGTGCGGACCATCAGTCAAGCAGGCGACGGAGCATTGCCGGCAGGAGCGCATAAAAGGCCGTCGACCTTACGACATCGTCGAGGGGTACGCTGTCCGCAACGGTGTGCGCGGTCTTCTCGTCACCGGGAGCAAATCCGATTGTCGGAATCCCCGCGTGTCCGGCCCAGAAGACGCCGTTGGTGCTGAAGTCCCATTTTCCCGGCTCGTGGTCCGGCAGGCCGAGGGCCCGACAGACTTCCAAACCCGCCCGCACCAGCGGATGATCCGGTTTCAACGCCCAAGCCGGGAAGATCTTGTCAACCTCCATCACATAGCCAGTATAGCTGGGATCGGCATACTGGAGCAACGCGACGGAGATCCCGTCCGCTTCTCGGTGCTCAGGGGGAATCAGGTCATGAATGCGCGCAATCTCATCCGCCGGTCGCTCCCCAAAGGTGAGTCGGCGGTCGATGAACAGCGTGCAGCGGTTCGGCACGGCGTTAATGCTGGGCGTTTCGACCCGCATATCAGTGACGGTGATCTTGCCGGGTCCCAGGAAGGGATCGTACCCCAGCGCCGGTTCCAATTCGCTGATGGCCTTGATGACCGGCAGCAGCTTGTAGATGGCGTTATCGCCCAGCTCGTTGCTGGCAGCGTGCGCGCTCTTTCCCCGCGCAATCACCTGCATCTCGACCCTGCCTTTGTGTCCCCGGTAGACCTGCATCTTTGTCGGCTCACCCACCACCACGTAGTCGGGCAAGATTTGCTCTTCCTGAACCAGTTGGCGTGGGGCCAGTCCATCGCACCATTCCTCCATGTTGCCGAAGTAATAGGCGGTCCAGCCCTCCAGCAGGCCGAGACGTTGGGCAATGGCCATGCCATAGACCATACCTGGCGTGCTGCCTTTCTCATCGCTGGCCCCCCGAGCGTAGAGGATGCCGTCCTCTATCTTACCTTCAAACGGATCCCACTCCCATTCCTCCGGATCGCCGATACCGACCGTATCGATATGGCTATCGAAAAGGATGACCCGGGGGCCGTCGCCGATGCGTCCCACGATGTTGCCCATGGGATCAAACCAGGTCGCGTCAAAATCCAGAGCATCCATCTCGGCTTGGATGCGCGCCCCAACCTCACCAATCTGGCCGTCCATTGAGGGAATCGCCACTAACTCCCGCATAAAGCGGATCAGCAACTCACGATATGCCTCCACACCACCCTGTACCGCCGCGACATCCAGCGGATCTCGCCGCTCTGAACCCGTCTGCCTTCCATTCACGCGCTACCTCCAGAGCAATAGATATAGCTGCCGACAGCAACCGCAACGATCACGACCGTACCCGACGCATTACGTGGAATTTGAAGTGTCCAGGCACAAAGGTGCTCACGGAGTAATCGACGACGTGCTCATCATAACTGAAGAGCTGCGCGACCAAGGTGAGCAGTGGCGCCCCAACATCCACCGCCAGACGCTCCGCCTGAGCCGGTTCGGCGGACTGAGCCAGGATCTCGGTTCTCGAAATGCTCAGCACTGGCGATCCGCGAGAGAGAAGCACATCTAGGATTGAACCGCGGAAGTCAGCCTCGAGATCTGCCTTACCCAGATAGTCAGTGGGGATGATATCGCGGAGATCGGCAACAGGCTCATCCTCAATGGCGATCACTCGGTCGACTACCAGCACCCGAACGGGCCCATCCAGCTGGAGCCCGATGAGCTCCTCCTCCGTCGCGTCTCGCTCAAGGACCGACGGCCGCTGCATCTCGGTATCGAGGCCCAATCGCGCCGCCAGACGATCGAGACTCTCCAGTACCTCCAATCCGGTCTCCAGGATGGGAAGACGCGAGGCCACAAAGGTGCCCACACCCTGGCGACGCACCAGCAGTCCACGCGTCGCAAAAACGCGCAGCACCTCGCGCAGGGTAGGCCGTGAGACCCCGAGTTGCTTTGCCAACTCGGGTTCCGGGGGCAGCTGATCGCCGGGCTGCAGCTGTTTGATGAGCTCCGAAAGTGTTGCCGCGACCTGATCGCGCGTCGAACGAACTCTAGGCATATCGTCTGGTTTCATCTCCACACCTCAGGTTCATTATAATGTCTGACAATTAACAGGTCAATGACAGTCGACCCTTTGAGGGTTGACGTTGCGCAGCAGCGTGATAAGCTCTGAATCAGTATTCAGTTTCTTGAACCTTTGTTCAGAAAGCGGGTATAGGCTATTTGACAGGGACTACGCCACCGTGACAACCTGGCACGATATGCTCCGGGAGAAGCGACAGGAGACGATCTTGGAGGCCGCGGCGCAGATCATCGCGCGCAAGGGCTACCAACGAGCGACAATGAAGGAGATTGCCGATGCCGCTGGCATCGCCCCCGGCACGATCTACCTCTATTTCAGTGACAAGGAGGATCTGCTGCTGAGCATCGCCGAGCAGTTGGTGGCGCTGATGCCCCAGGAGGTCCCGCGTGCTGCGACGCCAGCGGAGACGCGGCGCTTCGTTCAATCCGTCCTGCGCCAGCAGCTGGGCCTGGTAGCAGAATACCGACCCTTCTTCGAGGCCATCACAGCCGAGATGTGGACCAACGAGACGCTGCGGACCAACTATCTGGGACGGGTCATCACACCCATCCTTGGGATCATCGAGTCGTTTTTGCACAAGGGCATCGAGGCCGGCAGGGTCCGTTCCTTAGATCCACAGATTGTGTCGCGGGCGATGGTCGGCACAATCTTTCTCTTTGCCATGATCTCCGACACCTCGGCAGAGGATTATCTCCGCTCTCCCCGCGTCGAGCAGTTGATCGAGGAGCTGACGGACTTCTTCCTCTACGGCCTTAAGCAGACGCCCGACACGGAGGTCTCCCCGGCTTGAGCAAGAAACCAGGCTTTCGCGTATGGTAGCCGACAATGTCGCGACCGGTTCGTCGGCGACGCCGGTGATCGAAACACAGAATCTGCGGCGAACCTTCAATGACACCGTAGCAGTTGAGGGCCTGAGCCTCACCATCTACCGGGGAGAGATCTTCGGGCTTGTGGGTCCGGATGGCGCCGGCAAGACCACCACCCTGCGCCTATTGGCTGGCATCATGCGAGCCGACGGCGGATCGGCAACGGGGGCCGGCCACAACGTACGCCACGAGCCGGAGGCCATCAAGCCGAAGCTAGGTTACTTGGCCCAGCAGTTTAGCCTGTACGAGGATCTGACGGTACTGGAGAACCTGTATTTCTACGCCGACATCTATGGAGTTTCGCAGGCTGAGCGGGATACGCGTATTCCACGGCTGCTGGCTTTCGCCCGTCTGGAGCCTTTTCGGCGTCGACGAGCCGGCCAACTGTCCGGCGGTATGCAGAAGAAGCTGGCGCTGGCATGCACCCTCATCCACGAACCAGAGATCATCTACCTAGACGAACCCACCACCGGTGTCGATCCAGTCTCACGTCGCGAGTTCTGGGATATCCTGAGCACCCTGCACCTCCAGGGTATCACGCTGGTGGTCACCACACCCTATATGGACGAGGCCGAGCACTGCTCGCGAGTGGGACTGATGTTTCAGGGCCAGCTGATCGCCTGCGACACTCCGGAGGCCATCCAGGACATGGTCGACGGCGAGATGCTCGAAATGCAGCCTGAGGCGCCTAATAGGATCGCTGAGGTGCTCGAGGGAATGCCCGGCGTCCGGGAGGTTCAGATCTATGGTGACCTTCTGCACATCTTGGTGGACGATGCTGAAGCGCGGATAGAGGAAGTTCGCAGCGCTGTCGAGGCGGCGGGCAAGACAGTGCACGGGATCCGCAAGATCAAGCCGCGAATGGAGGAGGCCTTCATCCACCTGATCAGAAAGGAGCAATCGGCAGCGCGTTCACGAATCTGAGGCGACGCCGGGACTAAGGACACACCAGTATGCCAGATAGAGACGCAACAGGGAAACCCCACCAGTCTGAGGCCATCGTCGCCAAGCACTTAGGCAAACGTTTCGGCAGCTTCAGCGCCGTCGACGACGTGAGCTTCACCGTCCGCCGGGGCGTGATCTTCGGCTTTTTGGGGCCAAACGGCGCCGGCAAGACGACAACCATCCGGATGCTTTTGGGTCTGATCAAACCAACCTCAGGCAGCGCCAGCGTTCTGGGATACGACGTATCCCGTGAAGCGCACAAGATGCGACACCGTATCGGCTATATGTCTCAGAAGTTCAGTCTTTATCGCGATTTAACCGTGGAAGAGAATCTAGAGTTCTACGCGCGCATCTACAAACTACGGGGCGCACGCCTCAACCAGCGCAAGCAGCACGCCCTGGACATGTCCGACCTGCGAGGACGGGAAGGCAGCTTGACCAGCGCGTTAGCCGGTGGTTGGAAGCAGCGCCTGGCTCTCGGCTGCGCTATTCTGCACGAGCCGGACCTGATCTTCCTGGATGAGCCCACGGCCGGCGTCGACCCCATCTCGCGGCGGACGTTCTGGGATCTACTATATCGATTGGCGGAGGAAGGTGCGACCATCTTCGTGACCACCCACTATATGGACGAGGCCGAGCGCTGTCAGCAGCTGGCTTTTATCATGCAAGGACGGCTGGTAGCCCAAGGATCACCCCAGGAGATAAAACGTACCAAGATGGCCGGGCGCGTATTGGAAGTGCTCTGCTCAGATGCTCGCGCCGCGTTGGCAGTGTTGCAGGATATGGAGGCGCTCAAGGATGTGGTGCTCCACGGCGCCCGCCTTCGGGCAGTGACCTCCGAGCGCAAGGAGGAGATCGCAGCCCACATCATAGAGCAGCTGGAGGCGACCGATCTCAACGTTCAGTCGGTGGAAGAGGTACCCCCCTCGTTGGAGGATGTCTTCATCTCCCAGGTCCGGGGCTACCTCGACGACAAGGGAGAGCTGCGAACAGCAGTGTGAACTTGGAATGAAGCGCATTTTAGAGATCTGGGTAATCTTCACAGTGGTGCTCATTGGATGTACGGGCGCCAACGACATCGTGGACAGGGACGAGCCGCG
>PWVB01000370.1 GCA_003562365.1 Anaerolineae bacterium | reverse complement strand
AGTTGTTACCTCCCGTCAGACAGCTTAACACCCTGTCTACAGCCCTGTTAGCGTTAACGTTAGCGCTAACAGCATTTTAAACCGGGCCCGTGAAGCTGTCAAGCCACCGATGTCGCTACATAAACAGCAGCGGCAAATAGGGTGGTGCATCGTCGTAGGGCTCAATCTGCCCACTGACGACCCGATAAAGCCGAGCGTGGCTCCTGCGGGCTGCCTTCGCCAAGGGAACGTAAGGCCGGCCGCAGGTATCAACGAAGCCGATGTTGTAATTCTCCCCGTCAAACCGCCCGATGGCAGACTGATCGTAGAGCGTGAAGTAGTGAACGCCCACGCAGCAAGGGCAGGCAGCAGCGTCCTCCAAATAGACCCTGAAGGCCTGACCCCGGGCTGCCTGGTCTGGCACGTGGCCGATGCCGCTCGCCGGCAGTCCCACGTCGAGGGCGCCGAAATGCCATTCGCCGACCATCACCGGCATCTCCAACAGCTCAGCAATAGTCGCCATCTCATCGGCCAGCACCTTTTCCCGATAGCAGTTAAGACTAAAAACATCGAAGCTCCGCATGCCGCGCACTGCCCAGTGCGGCGGAACCGTGTAGTAGCGAACGCCTAGATTGAGATGGTTAGGATCCACCGCGCGACATGCCGAGCTCAACGTGCCAAAATAGCGGGTCACCATCTCATCACTGAAATCCGCCAGATCCTCCTCCGCCTTGGTTGTAAGCGGGCGTTGCCACGGCCCGGCGGCGATCAACTCAAAGGTGACCTCGAAACCCCAGGCACAGGTGAGCGCCGCATCCGTCGGATACCGTTGGCGCAGGAAGTCGGCGAGAGCTCGGCGGGCATAGCAGGTGCGGGTATTGTAGAGCATTCCAGCTGCCGGAGTCTCTATCGCGAAGCCCCAGTTGGGCTCATTCATCAGAAAATAGCCAATGAAGGCAGGATCGCTCACCGTCTTGTTCAGCTGTTCGGCAAAGGCCACAGCGGCGGACTCGAAGTCAGGGTGGTAGACATCCGGGAAGTCGCGATAGACCGTAGGCACGGCCTGTAGGGCTCGCCCATCCAGGGGTCTCACGTAGGGCAGACCGCCGTAGGCGATGCGCCAATCGGACCAGTTTCCCACAGTGTTGAAGCCGAACTCCCGCATCTGCGAAAGGACGATCTCCGACCAGGCATTAGAAGCGGCGTCAGGCCCAAAGGCCCGGATGTGGTTGGCCCGCAGATAATCAAAGGACCGCCGCTCCAACTGACCGTGGGCAACCGCGTAGTCACCGTCCGCATCGGGGAGCCAGGTCAGGGCCGGCTCCAGACCCTCATAGGCACTCTCAATCGAAAACCGTACGCAGTCAAGGCCCGAGGACCAAAAGAGATAACCGTCGGGGTCCACGAGCCACCATCGCTCGTCATCTTGATGGGTCCGGAAGAAGCCGGTCCCAGACACGCGCTGCTCCAGCCAACCACCCCAACGTGAGAAGCCCTCAGGCCAACCCTTCTCAGCTGCGGCCTCGCGTTGAGACTTTAGACGCGCTGTCAGAGCAGCCGCCGAAGGTGTCCTCTCAGGCCAAGTGTGGATGCAGCTCTGTCCCAGCTCGTCCACGAGAGGCCCCTGGGGCAGCATTAACGCATCGAGTAGCGGCGGTGGCTCCAACGTGGCGGAGACAGGAGTGACATAGAAGCGAACTGGATCTGGGCCTTTACGCTCGAGCCGGATGATCATCCGATCCACCTTATTCAGATCCACGCGGTCACCGCCGCAGAGAGGCTTAAGCCAGGCCCCCTCGCGTGGGTAACGCCATCGGTTCTGGTTGACCGCTTCCAAGGGCACCCTCATCCGTGCCGAGCACTGATTCAGGAGGCCGAAACTCATCCGGAAGCTCGGTCCGGCCTTACCCTCCTGTAAGAAGAGGCTGAAGACCGCCAACTGATCCCCATCAAGCAGCCAATCAGCAGTCAGATATTGAGCGTCCGACAGGACCCCCGTCTCAAATCGATAGATCAGCCCCGCTTCGACCTCTGGGGCCACATAGGCCATCGCGCCGGAGAGCGGGGCTGGTACAGAGCTCTGCTGTAGACCGCCCAAGCAGACCGCGGATGGCAGGTTAATCGGAAAATGCGGCGTCACCATCGTATCACCTCCTCAGACTGATCGACACCAAGCGCTGCTCCGTCATCGCCTGATCCGCCGAAAATCCGATCAGGTGCCCGGCGACCGAATCGTCCAGGCTCGTCGTGGAGATCGAGGGTGCCTCACCGCGCACCACCCGGACGAAATCCTCAACAAGGCGCAAATCGCCACCTCCGTGCCGTGCAAAGGCTCCGTGAATGTCTCCATCGATGGCGAGGTCCACGGATTCCTCAGCATATTCGCGTCCCGGACGGGGATCGATCGCCCGAACGACAAAGCGACTTTCCTCAAAGTTTCCCTGGATCTCGCCCTCCGTACCGACGAGATGGATCGAGCGCGAGGGCTTTGCCGTTCCGCCGACCATATCGTGAGTAGCAGTTGCGCCGTCCTCAAACTCAACGACCACCGACTGATGATCAACCACATCCATCTCGCAATCCCAGACACAACGCCCAAAAGGATTGCTGTCCCGCAGCGACGTGATCTTGTCCTCCAACGTCAGGGGCCCCAGATGCTCAACGCTGTCCCAGACGTAGAAATGCCAGCGCTCAGGGTGGTCGATATAGTGCTTACGGGCCGAGTAGAGGCACGTCGGCTCTATTCCGCAGTCTAAAAGACAGCGGGTACCTGCCCCCGCCGGGGCTCGCTCCGGCTTGAATTGGAAGTTACTTCCAAAGCTGGCAACAGCATGGGGCTTGACGCCACTCTTCATCCAGGCGATCAGATCCAGATCATGACAGCACTTGGCCATCAACATCGAGGCGTAACCGTGCTGTTCGCGCGCCCACTTACCGCGCACAAACCCCATTGCCATATGATGGTAGGAGACGTGCTCGACCGTCTGCACGCTGAGAATGTCGCCGATGCAACCATCGAGCACCCGCTGGCGGATTGCAGTGTAGAAGTCAGCGTAGCGGAGCACGTGACAGACCAGCACCTGCCGATCCCAACGCTTGGCCGCGGCCACCAGCTCCCACATGTCCGACTCTGACGTTGCAAACGGCTTCTCCAACAGCATGTCGTATCCTGCACGCAACAGCGGCAGCGACGTCACGACGTGTTGGTGATCCATCGTGCCGTTGATCACGACATCAGCGAACTTGGGTACATCAGCGATAGCCTGCGCCGTAGGGTAGCAGCGTTTCGCTGGTAGGTTGTATAGACGGGCTGCCTGCTCACGACGGTGGGAACGCGGGTCAGCCACGCCGACAATCTTCAGTTCGTCTGGATGGGTCTGGGCATAGGACGCGTAGAGCAGCGCACGATGTCCGGCTCCGACCACGATTGCTTTAATGGGCTCGGTCATAGGTTATCCCAAGTGACATCTAAGGAGGCGGGCGGTCCAGGTCGTACCGAACTGTGTGCAGAACGACAGCCTGTGACACCGCTCGCACTGATCACCACCAACATAGGTGACCCCTGGAGGACACACAGGCCAGATCTACAGATTGAAGAGACGGGCGACATTACCGCCCATCACCAACGCCTTTTCGGCCTCAGTGGCCTCATACTTGAGCAGCGCGTCGTATACCGCCTTCACCACATGCGGGCGGCGGAAGGGTGCATCGCTGCCGAAGCAGACGCGGTCGGCACCCAATTTGTGAATCGCGTGCATAATCGCCTTGGGATCCGTGGCGCTGCCGATCAGGAACATATTCGGACACTCTTCCGCCACCTCTACGACTGCCTGGTTCATCTCCCAGTTCGTCATCCCCATATGAACCATCAGGATCTTCATCTCCGGGTAGAGTCGAGCTATCTTACGCGCACGCAGCGGATGGGTGCGCTCGTAAGCATCGGGTCCTATGTGGAAAGCCAGCAGCCTGCCCGTCTTGGCGATCTCCTCGATGACAGGCATGGCCAGATCCGGATCATCAATATGGTAATGGTTCTGCGCTCCATTGAGCTTGACGCCATACATCCCGTACTCTTCGGTGCAGACCTTCACCATAGTCTTGGCATGCTCGACCCCAACCGTTGGATCAGCCCACCCGAAGCCCAGGATTTTGCCCGGGTACTGTTGCATAGCATCATAGACGTAGCGATTGTGCCCTTCAATGCCCTCGCCCTCATAGTCAGGCTTGAGCCAGGTCAGCGTCTTGTCAATGCCGGCCCGTTCCATTCGCTCCAGATGCTTCTCCAATGCGAACTCGCCGCCGGTTGGCGCGATATGGCTATCTGCATCAATGATCATTGTGAATTTACCTCCACATATTAGTCGTGTCTATGAATCCCTCAACAACCCACGCACATACGTTCCAAATCTACAAGCCCCATCGGGCGTGCTTCACCCTCACTTTATCAGAACCGTCCAGTAAACCCTCCCGCCCAGGGCTCTGTACTACAAAGCGGAAATAGTCAGGCGAAGCAGCCAGAAACGTATGTGCCTTGCCCGGCTCGATTAAGATTACATCGTTCAGATTTAACCGGACGGTCTCTTGTTCTACTCGAATGTCCACGTACCTACGGGCCACCAAGTAGATCTCTGTGATGTGCTAGCCAACACAGATACTGACGCTGGCATTCCGAGGCCCGATCGACTCGCCTTTGGCCACGTCAAAAGCAGCTTTCTCGATGTGCATACACCTCTCTCCAGACAGTCCGTCGCTTGGCCAATCCGACATGGCTGTCGAGGCCTCACATGGACACTGAGATAGGGAAAGCTTACTGAAGCGTTGCCCGCACCTCAACGCTCTCTGCACCGTCCGCCGGCAGCGGCACGCGGTTACCCTCGATTGGTTCCCCATTGACAACGAGTGCGACCGTGTTGCCGGGCCCGGTTCGTGAGACAAGGATGCGATACGTGACACCGCGGAAGACCCGGGTGGCCTCAAAACCGTCCCAATCAGTCGGAATCACCGGTGCGATCTGCAGTCCGTCGTAAGCGGGTCGGATCCCCAAAATCCATTGGGTGATGGCCACATAGTTCCAGGCTGCTGTGCCGGTGAGCCAGGAGTTCTTGGCCTCGCCATGCTTGGGAGTGTCGCTGCCAGCGATGGTCTGCGCATAAACGTAGGGCTCACAGCGATGAACCTCACTGATACTCTCTCGGACGGAAGGATTGATCCGCGTGTAGTAGTCAAAGGCCCGCTCACCTCGCCCCACCATGGTCTCGGCGATCATAATCCACGGGTTGGTGTGGCAGAAGACGCTGGCGTTCTCCTTGAAACCCGGCGGATAGGAACTGATCTCGCCTAGGCGCACATCGTAGTGCGAATACGCAGGCTGCTGCAAGAGGATGCCGTGGGGGGTCACTAGGCGATCCGCCACCGCATTCAAGGCTATCTGCGCGCGTCCATCCTCAATCCCCATTCCGGCGAGGACACAGACGCCCTGCGGTTCGATGAAGATCTGGCCCTCATCACAACTCCCGGATCCGATCTTTTCACCGAAGGCGTCATATGCCCGCAAGAACCACTCTCCGTCCCACCCGTGCTCCCAGACGGTGGCCTCCATCTCCGCGGCAGCACTGCGATAGATCGCGGCCTGCTGTTGCAGTCCCCTAACCGCAGCCATATCTGCCAGCTCCTTGGCCGCGATAGTAAAGAGCCCGGCGATGAAGATTGACTCCGCCACCATGCCGTCCTTCTTCAGCGGCGCGGTTTGGAAAGATCGGCCCGGTTCCTCGGAGAAAACATTGAGATTGAGGCAGTCGTTCCAGTCGGCACGCCCGATCAGCGGCAGGCCATGCGGCCCAAGCCGGTCTAGCGTGAACTGGTAGCTACGCTGCAGATGCTCAAAGAGAGGGTGTTCGGTGCCCGGTTTGTTTTCGTAAGGCACTTGCTCGTCGAGGATCGACCAATCTCCGGTCTCTTTGATATAGGCCGCCACCCCTAGGATAAGCCACGCCGGGTCATCGTTGAACCCACTGCCTACGGCATCGTTGCCCCGCTTGGTCAGCGGCTGATACTGATGATATGCGCCTCCATCCTCCAGCTGTGTCGCTGCAAGATCCAGAGTTCGCTGCCGGGCTCGTTCTGGTGCCTGATGCACAAAGCCCAAGAGATCCTGATTGGAATCACGGAAGCCTAAGCCACGCCCGATGCCCGATTCGAAGTAGGATGCCGAGCGGGACATATTAAAGGTCACCATATTCTGGTACGGGTTCCAAATGTTGACCATACGGTTGGTGTGCTCATCGGGCGTGCGCACCTGATAGACCCCAAGAATTCCATCCCAGTAAGCCTGCAGCTCCGCAAACGTCGACTCCACGACCTCGTGGTCCAGGTAACGTGTTAGGACTGGCTTCACCGTACGTTTGTTGAGACGCTGCGTGCCAGGCGGATCGAATTTCTCATTCTGGGGATTCTCGTGGTAGCCCAACACAAAGACAATCTCCTGAGATTCCCCGGGATCCAAGGACAGCTTCACGTGGTGCGAGCCAATCGGGGACCAGCCCAGCGCCAGGGAATTGGCCGATCTACCTCGCTCAACCACCACGGGGCTCTGCCAGTCGCGATAGGGTCCAAGGAAATCCTCACGCTGCGTATCGAAGCCAGCAAGGGGGGCAGAGCAGGCGAAGTAGGCGAAGTGATCACGACGCTCCCGATACTCAGTCTTGTGATAAATTACCTCATCCTCAACCTCCACCTGACCAATGTTGAGGT
>PWVB01000559.1 GCA_003562365.1 Anaerolineae bacterium | reverse complement strand
GCTACCAGGATGACTTGCTCACCTTCCTGGACTGGGCGGCCGAGATGCTGGGGCCGTTCTATGCGATGGTGACGGCGCACCTCCCCGACCCGGCGCAGCGCCAGTGCTTTGTGCGCGCCGTAGCCCGCGGCTGGCGCTTGCAGCAAGCTCTGATCAACGGCCAATCGTCTCGACAACGGCAAGCCGATGAGGCCACAGCCTGGGTGCAACTGTGGCGGGATGAACATCCTGGATGCGTCCGGGCACACCAGTAGCTTGATCGAAAGAATCAACGGCTTTCTGAAGATGTTCTTGAACAACCGCCGTGCTTTTCGGAATCGCGCTACGGCGCAAGCCTACCCGAACCTGTTCGTGCTGTGGCACAACATGCGTGTCTACCAACGCGGCAAGCGTGCGGGCAAGAGTCCTTACCAATGGGCAGGAATTGACCCGGGAACCGCTGACTGGTTGAGCTTGCTGGGGTTTCCAGCCACGGATTAACCTGGCCTGAACCCTATCGCTTTCTGAACCGACGGGCACGCCCATCGGTTGATTCACAATGGGGGGCATAGCTTTAGGTCTATGCTAATTTGTAAAGGAGTTTTCGGCTCAAATATGAGGCTTTTGAACCATGTCAGCACATCCTTCGGCTTGCCGTCTGACTACGCCCGGATGGCCGTCAACGCCGCGGTGTCGCGGGCCCGATCGTACTATGGGCTGCGTCAGTCCAAGAGCCAAAAGCGGACCTCCTTCCCTAAAGTGGCTGGATCTCAGGGCCTTGGTCTCAGCGTGAACGCTTACGCTGTGGTTGAAAACGACGGGCGTTGGGATCTGCGCTGCTCTACCGGACCCCGGGGCGGTTATGTCTGTTTGCCGCTGTGTGTCCCCGCCAAATGGTGCGACCGCATGCAGTCTGTCTACGGTGACGCGCCGCCCGTCTGTGACGGTGGACCCACGTTCAGCGGCGTTGATCTGGGACTCGTGTGCTGGGCAACGGTGAGTACACCCGATGCCGTTGAGTGCATCGCTGGTAAAGCGGTTCGTCATCGCCGGGAGCACGTCTCGGATTTGCGCAGGCGCTACCAGAAGCACAAGCGTTTGCACCGGGTCAAGGCGATGCGCGGCCAGGAGCGGGGTTGGATGCGGGACATCTACCACCAGATGAGTCGCCCGATAGGTGATCTTGCCGCAACGTATGAGCGCCCGGTGATGGTCTTTGAGACGTTGGACGGGACTCGTAGCCGCGTGGGCGGGAGCCGGCGTTTTAGCCGGATGATGAGCTGGTGGGCCTTCCGGCAATGGATTGACTTCGTGACGTACAAAGCCGCCCGTGCCGATATTCCCGTGGTCCTTGTCGACCCCCGGGGTACGTCCAAGGCCTGTTCTCGCTGTGGTCATAGCTGGCGTTCCAATCGTCCCGATCACTCTCGTTTTCGATGAGTGCGCTGCGGCTATCAGCTGAATGCCGATCTAAACGCTGCTTGCAACATCGCTGCGCTAGGGCTAGTAGGGCTAGATGCGCTACCGCACGGGCCGTTTGACTACGCCCGGTCAAACCACCAGACCGGGGAAGTGGTTCTCCGGTCCGATGGAGCCTCTGGTGTTACGCTGCCTGTGTCATCAAATTCCAGTCCTTCTAGTTTCTTGTAGGAACCTCCCCCTTTATGGGGGATAGGAGGTCAGAAGAGACTTTACTTATACGGGGCCTCATCGAAGATAGATCAAGGGATTGGTAGGATACCCGTTGTAGCGAATCTCGAAATGCAGGTGTGGACCGGTCGAGTTACCGGTGCTCCCTATGGCGCCTATGACCTGCCCCCTGCTGACAACTTCCGCCTCTTTAACAAAGACTCGGCTGAGGTGCGCATAGTAGGTTTGGTATCCATTCTGATGATCGAGGACGATCAGGTACCCGTAACCGATATCGGTCCAGCCAGCAAAGCTCACAAATCCCGCATCGGAGGCCCTGACAGCGGTGCCGAGGGAAGCGCCGATATCAATGGCCCGGTGACCATACCAATATCCTTGCGTCAGGATCCCGGAGGCAGGCCACAAGAAACGCCCCGAAGCCTCAAAAGTGGAGGCAATAGGCCCGCGGTACAGTGTAACCTGACGCGCCTCATAGGGTTTGGTACCCCCTGGAACAATCAACTGGGCTCCGACAGGCAACGCATCGCTTTCTGAAAGCATGTTAAACGGGCAGGATGTGATAGCCTCGACCTCAACCCGGTAAGCCTCTGCTAGGCCTTCAAGCGTATCGCTTAGTTCGACCGTATGATAAACACCGTCAACGGGCAAGATGGTCAGCGGCTGTCCTACCATCAGCAGATCAGGGCGTCTCTCCATTTCTGGATTTGACCAGAGCAGAGTGGAGGGCTGCAGCCCGAAGTGCTCCGCGATCTTCTCCGCCGTATCACCCACCTCTACGGTGTAGGTAACGACCTCCAAACGAGGTCGGATGGGAATCGCTGTATGAACGCGAGCCTGCCGGGTAATGAGAGCCGGCGAGGCCGTGCGATAGTACGAGCGCTCCGCCAGGGCAGCCTGTGAGGCCGCATCGACGTTCTGTACAAAACCATCCAAGAAGACTCTATCCACCGTGCGGACCACAGAGGAGAGCGAATCAAGCCCCAGACCTGCCAAAATCAGGAAAGAAGCTGTAGTGAGGACCAGCCCCGTATGAGCGGTAAGTCGGCCAATCGCAGGACGTTGGCCAATCCGATCATCGTTCCAGCGCCAGATCCAGGCCGCGATGGTTGCGACCAGATGGATCAAGGGTGAACCACGCCAACCTGAGGAATGTACGGGAGGCTCGATCATAGATGGCCGTGGGACGTGCTTCTCTAGGGTTCAAACAACTGGGGATTCTGTGGAACGCCATTTAGGCGAATCTCATAGTGCAAATGCGGCCCTGTCGACCAGCCTGTACTACCACAATAACCAATGACCTGCCCTTGGCGCACCGGATCTCCACAGCTAACGGCATAGGCGCTGAAATGAGCATAATAGGTTTCGTAACCATTGCCGTGTGAAACACGCACGAGGTTTCCGTATCCACCACTCCACCCAGCCCATACTACGACGCCGTTATCCGCCGCATAGATGGGATCCCCCAACCGGCAACGGTAGTCCAATCCAATGTGGCGGGGGTTACGGCGATCGCGAAAGACCCAACCCGACACCGCCCGCGATCCTGTGGGCAGGATGAACCAACCGTTGGCACCGTAGCCAGCCACTGGTGTCGCTCCACAGTAGCCAGAGCTGCCAGAGGCAACACCGATTGCCGGAGCCGAGGGCGCCCGCGGTGGTGGCGGTGGTGGCGGTGGCGGCTCAAGATCGAAGTCGGCTCCAACCGCTCCCGGGATAACCAACAAGGTGCCCTCGGCCAATGGCTGTCCCGACTCAATGCTGTTCCACGTATTGTAGAGGGCTTCTACCGGAACACTGTAGTTTTCCGCAATGCTAAGCGGAGATTCATCCGCCATCACGGTGTGGTAAGCACCGTCGACAGGAGGAATATCGAGAGTAAGCCCGGGCTGGATCATCCACGGCGCACCCTGGAGCGCCTCCATGTTGGACCACACAATGGTCGTATAAGCAAGCCCGAACCTTTGAGCGATCAAGAAGATATTGTCACCTGACTGGACCGTGTAGGTGATCACCTCAAGCCGTACCCGCTCCGGAACCTCGGTCAGAGGTTGCGCTTGGCGCACCACAGCTCGGGGCTGTTGGGATGCATATCCCAGCGAATCCTCAACCGCTGTGGGAGTCACTACAGGCTCTGCAGCCGCCGACAATGAGAAAGGTCGAGACTCGGGAGAACTCATAACGTCCATTGGGCTCAACGCAACGCGTCCGACAAAGCCGATCAACAAGGCTAACACGAAGATCGCCATATGGGCGCTGTAACGACCAACAAAAGCAGCAACGGCCTGGCGATCATATCCCCATCGCCAAACGGTTGCTGTCATGATCGCTACGAATTTCCCGATAAGCCGGAAGCCGGTGTGTTTGAGGTCCGACGTCAAGCCCGACCCCTTACGCAGCGAAGGCCTCTGGTCCGAGATCGCAGGACGTGCCGTATCACAGCTAGATTCTTCTGTCATAGGTTCTTGGGCGGATTCACTGCACTGGTGTAGGGCATTGGTGAAGAACCCGCTACCAGAGACAAACCCACCTTCGAAATCCATTATAGCACAGCAAACCGGGAAGGGCAACTTCTCAACCTGACAATCAGTTAACGACCGTGGATGTCAACTACAACGTTCCCATCCTGATAGGTCGGGATTTGACATTGCTCTGGTGCGTGCGATAATGCCTTCGTTGCCAACCAATGACAAACCGAGGAATGGGGAATGACCTCGTATTCTATGGCTCTGATGAGCCGACAGTAGCCAAAATGAAGACGCTTTCCCGAAACCTCAGAAACAGGAGCAGGAAAATGGGAAGCTTACAACAAGTAGATCAGGTCAGTTTCCAGGAGGTTATCGGCGCCAGTTCGGTGCCCGTTCTGGTTGACTTCTTTGCCGAATGGTGTCCGCCGTGTCGAAAGCTAGGGCCGACACTGGAGTCCTTGGCGGAGGAGATGGAAGACCGTCTGAAGATAGTTAAGGTGAACATTGACGCCAGCGGCTTGGCTACGGAATATGGCGTGATGAACATCCCAACTATGATTGTTTTCAAAGATGGCCAAGAGGTAAGTCGGATCGTCGGCAACAAGTCCAAACGAGCTCTCATCAAGGAGCTAGAACCATATCTTGATTGAGGCTTAATACCAGCTACCCAGCGCTACTTCGCGGTTTTTGACGTCCTGACCAACACACGTTGCTGCGCGTGGCCGTCCCAATCATTGTCACGCCCCACTGTCACTCCTCGCCTTCCATAGTCGCTGGATCTCATCCATTGGCAGATCCTCTAGCGCTACGGAAGCCTCCTGCGATGCCATCTCTAGTGCAGTAAAGTGGCAGGCGAACCTCTGGTTTGCCTCGCGCAAGGCGCTCTCAGGATCAATGGCGTGGCGAGCTGCCCAGTCTACGATGACTAGCAGCGCGTCGCCTAACATCCGTGCCGCCGGAGAGCTGACTGTCTCAGCGTTTCTCCTAGTATCAGTTTCGCTGACAAGAGTTGCAAGGCAAGCCTCCAGCATATCGCCAACAGATTCGGGTAAATCCACCCAGACACCGTTGGCGTCGACGCGATCAAATCCGATGCGCCTAGCTCGATCTGCATAGGCGGCTGATTGAGCGAGGGCCGGAAGCGCTTCGGGAACCCCATCCAGCAGCGAGCGTTCAACCTCTCCTTGATCAGCACGTTCGCGACGTTTGATGGCTTCCCAGTTTGTGACAACCTCTCCCACGCCGGTGACGTCCACACCACCCCACACGTGCGGGTGACGCCGCTTCAGCTTAGCATCTATCTGAGCGATCACCTCAGTCATACGAAACGCCCCTTCTTCCAGGGCAATCTGCCCGTGCAGGACAATCTGAAGAAGCAGGTCCCCTAGTTCCTCGCGGAGCGCCTCTGGAGCCCCTCGATCGATGGCTTCCAGGACCTCGTAACACTCCTCAAGCAGGTTGGTACGCAACGTCGCATGAGTCTGCTCGCGATCCCACGGACAACCCTCGGGAGACCGTAAGCGTGCAATCGTATCCTGGAAACCTTCAAAGCTCGTGACCGCTGGTAGGGGAGCAAGGTAGAGCGTCGTCAGAGGTGTTACTTCATAGCGGTCGATCTCATATAGCGGCAGCGGACGGATCCGTTCGCGATCAGTGCCGGCGCCATCCAAGACCACCGTCGGGTGATCGTCGGCATATTGATTCATCAGTACCAGCTTCAATTCTGAAGCGATCGTACGACTATACAGCTGAGCGACGAGAGCGGGGAAGTCTGGGTTGATCGAAGGATGATGCAGACGCATCAAATCGAGGGCATCGAAGATCTGAAGCCCATCTAGGGCATCCAACTCCAGTGCGGTCAAAGTCGGTTCGATGAAGCTAAGGCCTGCCACGATCCGTACCGGAATGTCAGTGTCAGCAGCGCCGGTCAGAATTTGGGAGACTGTTGCTTCTCCGATGAGAGGATGCCCCGGCACCGCATAGACCACACCCCGTTCACGAGCGCCAAGCGCCAGCACCTCGGTGGCTATCTCCTTATAGACATCGGAGAAGGTATCGGCACGCTCGTAGACTGCATCAAAGGTGCGCAGTTTTCCGCCCACCGGAAGATCCACTACCGCTGGATGATGGCCGGTACGCAGCCAGACCTCATCCGCCTGCTCCAGGACCCCCCAAGCCTCACGCGTCATAGCACTAGCAGAACCGGGTCCTAGACCCACAATCGTGATACGCACCATACTTTCCTACCTTACTGATCTTGACAAAACTAGCTAACTATGAGATCTGGATAGACCTGGCGGATGAAACCTTGAATGACAGATACCTTGTGTCGCAGGCGCGCCATCGTCTTGCGCAGCTCGTCCCGTAACTCAGTGAGATGATGACAACAGACATTGCCCAGTTCCACCCGTTTCAGATAGTTCCACACCCCCTCATCCGGGTTCAGATCGGGCGCGTAACTCGGCAGTTGCGCCAGATGAGTCCGTTGGGCGCCCCCAGCACTCAGGAAGTCCTTGATGACGTGACTGCGATGCGCGGGGAGACGATCCCATACCACCAGCAGCTTGCCTGGAATGTGCCGCAACAGATGCTTCAGGAAACCTACAACGGCCCGGCCATCGAACGCCTCCGTGCGGGTCATCGT
>PWVB01000474.1 GCA_003562365.1 Anaerolineae bacterium | reverse complement strand
CCATAGTACGATCGGGCCCGCGACACCGCGGCGTTGACGGCCATCCGGGCGTAGTCAGACGGCAAGCCGAAGGAGGCGCGCATCGGAGAGTAGCACCGCTTGTGCAGTTTACCACGGCTGCCGGTGCGCAGCTCAGGAGCGCCATCAAGGCCATACTGACCGCCGCGGAGAACGCTTGCGCCAGCGCCTCAAGCCAGAAGCGCTTAGGGCGCGCAGGGTGCGCGAGCTTCATCACGACAGATTCTGTGCATCGCACAATCAATGTGTAGAACGCGTGTTCAAGGATGTCAACTGTAGAAAGGAGTCGGGCGCATTCCGCTCCCTGCTAAAGCGGGGGAGAAGGATGCGCCATTCACTGTGAGGATCGGAGCATACTTGGTTGACCTATCCAGACGATCTACTATAATCGGTGACAGAAGGCATATTGGAGCGTGCATCTTCGAGTCTTGGTGCCTAAAGACTAAGTCTATGGACTAAGACCGGTAGGGTACGATGGGAAACGATCGTGCCTCCCGGATTCGGAAAGGAGATGCGCCGCCGAACACCGTCCACCTGAGCGGCAGTGAGCGGCGTCCCTTTCCGGGGCGCCGCTTTTTCTCTGGTATAGGAGCTGATGATGAAACAACGCCAGTACTACTTCTCTACACGCGACCTGTTGATGATGGCTGCGCTCGCCGCACTGGGTGGCGTCGTCGGCACCTATCTCAGCGCGGTGGGGAGCTTCTTCCGGTCCGTCCTGGGATTTGCCGGTACGATGCAGTGGGCCGCCGGCATCCACGTGTTGTGGTTGACGCTGGCGGTGGGACTAACAGGCAAACCGGGCGCCGGTACCGTCACTGGCATCCTCAAAGGTGCCGTCGAGTTGTTGACCGGAAACACCCACGGCATTCTCATCGTCTTGGTCGATGTCATCGCAGGACTGCTGGTAGACATCGGCTTTCTGCCTTTTCGAGACAAGGAGACTACAGTCGCTTATGCCGTGGCAGGTGGGCTCGCCTCTGCATCTAACGTCTTCATCTTTCAGCTCTTCGCCTCACTGCCCGCCGACGTACTGGCCTACGGCGCCTTGGTGCTGATCGGTGGCGTGGCTTTTCTGTCCGGCGCACTCTTCGCTGGCGTGCTGGGTCGTGTCCTGTTGAACGGTCTAAAACAGGCTGGCGTCATCAAAGATCGTCCATCAGTCCCTATCCGAGGTCGGATCTATCCGGCATTTCTAATCCTGGTGGTGCTTCTGACGATGGGATTGGGATTCTACTTACGTAGCGCCCTGGCAGGACCCTCAGCTGTAGCCATCAGTGGGGCCGTGATGGCGCCCTATGCCTATCCCGAAGAGCACGGTGACATCGTTGAGATCACAGCAGAGAGCACACTACACTCGGTCACAACACGATATAGAGGTATCCCTGTACGGGAGCTGGTGAGCCGAGCCCAACCCGTACCCGAGGCTAATATGCTGCTCATCACCGCTGCTGACGGGTACGCCTTCTTCATCGATATGAACGAGGTGCACAACAGCGAGAGTCTGCTGCTGACGCGCCAGGGACAGGGCGAGGACACTACCTACAATATCGTAGGAGCGGAAAACAGTAAGGCCTGGGTCCGAGGCGTCAGCCAACTCATCGTTGGCAGCGACGCCGCCCTGGACATCACCGGCGCGTTGGCATCGCCCTACCCTTACAATCCCGCTGATTGGCAATTCGAGATGGACAGCACCGACGTAGCGCTATCCGACGGCCCGCAGAAACTTCAGGGTGCACCGTTAAGCGCCATATTGCCTACGATGGATCCAACCCCGGATGCTCAGACCATCGTGCTACACACCAACGGCACGCCTGTCACACTCGGACTTAGTGAGGTCCTGGACGATGACGAGGTGCGGATCTTCACGATCATTGATGCTGAAGGCATCCGCTTCGCTGTTGCGCGGATGAACGGCCGGGTGCTCGCTGAATCTGTGACATACATTACCGTCAAGAAATAAGCTGCCATGAGCCTGATTGAACTGCAGGATTTGACTTTCTGCTTTCCCGGACGCCCACGACCTGCGCTATGCGATCTGACGTTACAAATCGATGCTGGCGAGTTCGTCGTGGTCACCGGGCCGTCAGGCTGCGGCAAGTCAACCCTCGCTCTGGCCATTGGCGGTTACCTGTTTCAGCAGTACGACGGCGAGAGTGAGGGTAACCTCTATGTCGCCGGGCTGGACGTCCGAAACTCTCCCGTCTACGACGTGGCAGAAATGGTCGGGCTGGTGCAGCAGAATCCGGAGGCGCAGTTCTGCACCCTCACCGTCCAAGACGAAGTAGCCTTCGGGCTAGAGAACCGCTGCTTACCTCCCGACGAGATCCGTCAGCGCATCGCGTGGGTGCTCGACGCAGTTAGCGCTCGTCATCTGCAGGATCGCGCGCTAGCAACGCTGTCGGGTGGCGAGAAGCAGAAGGTCGCCATTGCTGCCGCGCTCGCCGCCGAGCCTCGGGTCCTCATCCTAGACGAGCCTACCTCGAACCTTGATCCCACTGCCACCGAGGAAGTGTTACGGGTGATCGCCCACATCCGTGAGAACGGCGTGTTTGGTCCCCAGGGTGATCCAGGCCGCGAGGTACTAACCGTGATTGTAGTGGAGCACAAGTTGGACTTTTTGCGTCCACTGCGCCCACGACAGATCCGAATGGCTGATGGCTGCATCGTGGGCGATGGGCCATTGCCAGGACAGCCACCGGATCACATTCTACCCTTGCCCAAAGCCCACCGGGCTGGAGCAGCCCGGGAAAGTCGCGTACGGGTTGAGGGCCTTGTCGCTGGATACAACGGACAACCGGTTCTCGACGATGTGAATTTGGAGATCAACGCGAGCGAACTCGTCGCCGTGATGGGTGACAACGGCTCAGGTAAGACCACCTTCCTGCAGACGTTGTTGGGACTACTCCGCCCCTCGGCGGGACGCATAGAGGTATTGGGCCGGGACATTCGCACGACTCCAGTTTCTCAGATAGCCCAAGACGTCGGTTTCGTGTTCCAGAATCCCGATCACCAACTCTTCGCAGAGAGCGTCTGGGACGAGGCCGTCTTCGCGCCCCGCAACTTTGAGTGTTTGGACGGAGAAGTGCGCACGCACGCTGAGGTTCTTCTGGCAGAGAGCGGTCTAGGTGAACGCCACGCGGAACATCCCTATCGGCTGAGTTACGGTGAGAAGCGACGGCTTAACTTGGTCTCCATTCTCACCTACCGCCCTCGCCTGATCTTGCTCGACGAGGTGCTGATTGGGCAGGATCCAGCAAACGCAGCCTGGTTGATGGGGCTGCTGCGAGAGCAGGTCGCTGAGGGCGCCGCCGTAGTGATGGTCAACCATAACCCAGAGATCACCCTGCGGTACGCCGACCGCCTAGTCTTTTTTGCCGCCGGTCAGATCCGTGTCGACGCGCCCCCTAAGGCGGCCTTCCAGCAACTGGCGATGCTGGGCTATAATGCTTACGTCTGCACACCAGCCGATCAACGGAAGCTGGAGGTCTGGCCCGTATGAGACCCCGCATCACCTATCGCGCTGGCAGTTCATTGCTACACCGGTTACACCCGCTGGTGAAGGGCGGATGGCTAATTTGGGGAACCCTCTTCGTCTTTATCGTTCCCGGGCCATTGCCCGTGCTGAGCCTGCTCGGACTGCTCTCTGTACTAGGGGGGCACGCTCGGCTCCCACTGGGAAAACTGCGGGGCGCCCGGCTCTTCATCCTCACAGCGCTCGCCCTAGCGACTCTGCAAATCCTGTTCAGCCGTGACGGGCCTGTGCTGCTGCAAGTAGGATCACTGACCATCACTCAGCCAGGCATCGAAGCGGGCGTCTACGTAGCCGGTCGTTTCATCGCTGTTATCCTGATGAGCTTCCTCTTCGTACTTACCACCGACCCTAACGCGCTGGCCTATGCATTGATGCAGACCGGCCTTCCTTATCGTTACGGCTTCGCACTCATCACCGCCCTGCGTTTGGTGCCCCTCTTTGAGCAGGAAGGTCAGACCGTCTACCAAGCGCAGCTTGCCCGCGGCGTGCGTTATGATACCCGCAGCCCGCGTCGCTTTGTTACGCTGGGACGCCAGTTCTTCATGCCGATGCTCGTCTCAGCCCTAAGCAAAGTTGATTCTCTCGCCGTGTCGATGGAGGGCCGTTGCTTCGGAAAGCATCCGGCGCGAACCTACCTGCGCCAGGTACGCTTTACGCTCCTCGACCGCAGCGCGCTGATCGCGCTGCTCATCAGCACGGCGCTGATCATCCTGAGAATTCTACTGCTGTGAGATTCAAACGGTACGGGAAGGAGGGCAACCCAGGTTGGTCGGCAGGTGGTACGCAAGCACCCGTCTACAGTGTTCAGCTGGCACCAGACACCACGTCCGCCATTGAAATACCCTGGAAGGAGACACTATGCTCAAATCAAGTGCCGCTGTGATCTTGGTCCCTATCGCGGCAATTCTACTGATCGCAGGCGGTGCAGGCCTCGCCGTTCGGGCGACCCCGTTGACCGTCGTCACCCACTATCCGCTGGAAATGCTGATTGAGGAGGCCGCACTAATGGTCGAGTGTGCTGAATGCCACACAGCTGCGAGTTTCCACACCTGCGCGACCTGTCATGATGAGCACGGCTCAGCAACTCTGGAGGGATTCCCTTTCTATGCCGGCGTTATCTTAGCCGGCGATGTACCTAGTCCCGGTTATGTCCGATTCAATGAGATCCTGCCCTATCGCGACCACCCCTATACACACAAGCCGTTGCTGACCTATCTGGCGGAACAGGGTGTGACAGACTTCGAGAGCGTGACGCTGTCCTCCAACGATGGTGGCTTTGTCACCATCGCCCGAGCTGATCTAACAGCCGAAGCGCTACTGCTGCCATACGCTGACGGCCTCCGTTTTGCTGCCCAGGATCTGCACATCTCCACGTGGCTTAAGGGCATTACGCGTATGATCGTCGTAGGCCCGGGGCGGTCACTGACCCTCGATGGGCAGGCCATCTCCATTGGACAGTTGCTGCTGGGCCCTACGGTTGAGGTCACCGTTGAGCAGGCCGATGTTATGCTGCAGAGCGCTGAAGATGACACCGTCCGACGGGCAAAGACAGCCTCGCGGATTGTGGGCGTACCGCTTGCGAACCACCTCGCCACACCGGGCTCTGAGCGTCTGATCGTGACCGACACGTCCGGTACACAGCGCATCTTGGAAGGAGAAAAGGCCGTCGGCGCATTGCTGGCGCAGCTCCGCGGTGAGACCATCCTGGTTTTGCCCAATCACGCTCGGAACCAGTGGATTGTCGGCGTCGCGGAAATACGCTCGGAGTAACCTCGGGATGGTTCGGTTCTGTATATCTAGCCTAGCATCACTCAAGGAGGGCCAAGTAATGAAACACCTCAAAGCCTTGCTGATTTTGGTGGCAGTTGTCGCATTGGCGGCCTGTAAGGGCGATGGTGCGCCTAACGTCGATTGGACCCTTTCCGTCACCGGTGACGTGGCGACCCCCCTAAGCCTCACCTACCGTGAGCTGACGGAGATGCCGGAGACCGATCTCACCGACATCTTGATGGAGAAGTCGCTGGGAGAGGACGAGGTGACGTCTTGGAGCGGTGTAGCCCTGGAGACTGTCCTAGCGCAGGCCGACGCTGGGAGCTTCAGCACGCTCATTGCGATCGCCGCCGATGGCTACGCGATCGAGATCAGCGCCGAGGAGGCACAGAACGGGATCGTGGCTCTCAAACGTGACGGAGAATGGATCCCCCGTGTTGCAGAGGAAGAGAATATGGGCCCCATCCGTCTTGTCACACCGGAGACGCCCGCCAATCGCTGGGTCTTCCAGCTGCAGGAGCTTCAGGTGAAGCAGTAGAATCAGTTCCACGATGGCTCGCACCAGCACAAGGTTTCTGACTATTGCTGGATGACATCCTCATCGGGGCATTTCTACCCGCGCCAAGCTGAGACAGCATTACAGCTGACATCGGGCTGACCGGGGTGCAGGACAGCAGCGTGTTACAAGTGAGGAGCCCATCAGGATGAACAGACATTGGGCCTTGCATCAATTGCTGCCAGTGGTGGGCCTCATCACCGTGCGCAACACCGGTGAACAGATCGGAAATCGGTCAGCAGATCCAGTATGATGGGACGAGCTGCCCCGCTCGGCATCGCCGCTGGCAGGGATTCCACATTAAGTCGATAAGGCAAAATCAACCCAAACAAGCACCCGCACTCAACCCACAATAAACGACATCTCCTGTACAGTGGGCTTATCTTCCTAAACCACTAGCCTAAGAGGCGTCGTTATGTGTAGTATACTCCAGAAGGACCCCACCGCAGGCGGGGATTTCAAATGCACCCAGGGAGGCTACCGAGCCTGTCAGGACGCGCTGATTCGCCAGCACACCGGCTTGATTCACGCCGTGCTGCGCCGGGTGGCCCACGCTGGCGTACCGTACGCTGACCTGGTTCAGGTGGGGCAGTTGGCGCTGTGGCGGGCGGTGCGTCAGGCCCACCGCCCAGAGGGTAATCTCCCAGCGCCGGAGCCGCCGCCTCAAAACGCCTTCAACCCAGCTTTCTACCCCGGTTTCCATTGTTCCCCTCGCAGAACCTCGTCTCTTTACTGCGGAAGCCCGCAGCGCAGCAATGAAGAATCTCAGTTCTTCGCACTGTTAGGGCGGAAGAGCCCGTCAGGGTAGAGCAGCACCAGCGCTGATCGTTCAACCCACCCATTCCCCACTCGGGCCTTGT
>PWVB01000290.1 GCA_003562365.1 Anaerolineae bacterium | reverse complement strand
TGCGCGCTGAGTCGGTAACCCACTGTAGAACAGGAACCACGTCCAGAGCTGACTCTCGTTCTTCATCAGGCCCTGTTGGGCTCCTTGTCAAGCAGAATCGTGACCGGGCCGTCATTGATGAGGGCTACCTGCATATGGGCGCCGAAGACACCGGTGGCAACGGGTACGTGTTCAGCACGAATGCGATCGAGGAAGCGCTCGATCAGCGTCTCTGCGATCTCCGGCGGTGCCGCGGAGACAAAGGAGGGACGAAAGCCCTTGTGTGTGTTGGCGCAAAGCGTGAACTGCGAGACGACCAGGATCTCACCCTCGATGGCCTTGACTGACAAGTTCATCTTGCCCTCTGCGTCGGCGAATATGCGCAGATTGGCGACCTTATGGGCAAGCCAACGGGCCTCCTCTTCTGTGTCACCGTCCTCAACACCTAGGAGCACCAGCAGTCCCCTATCGATGCTGCCAGTAATCTTCCCGTCCACTGTCACCGACGCCTGTGCGACCCTCTGCACCACTACCCGCATCGTCATAGCCTGGTTCCTCAAACTGTGTCAAAGTGCTGAGCGCATCCCATATGCGCCATCGGGCTTCCGCGTTGGACAGATGGCTTTGAGGAACCTTCTCCTTTCTTCGGTTTTCCATCTGTTCCCGTCTCTCGGTAGGGGGCAGTTATCTCACCAGCAGAGCCGGTTGGGAGTGTGCCCCACATTAGTTTACTCGTAGTTGCCTGGATCTTCCTACTCTCACTGTCAGCGACTCCCTCGAAAGACTGCCAGAAGGCTCAGTCGCGCAGCTTTCCCTCGCTACGTCTTGCTTCGGTCGCTTACATCGCCACGTTCAGATGCAAGCCTTCTAGCACGTCCTGGATCCTGCACCTAATCGCGCAACCATCTGAACAGCAGCCCCGTGAATCGCAAGCAGGGACTGTGCTGACACCTGAGCCTTGCCGGTTGGCCTCTCTGACAGTCACCTCAGCCAACCGCCTCTCCTTAGAGCTGCTTAAAATCCGCCTTAGCTTTGGCCTATGCTGCTTGCCACGGTCAAACGCTAAGGGCTCAAGCACTTTGCCCCTATCTCCCGTCCTGGCAAGTCTTACGATCTGATGAGCAAGTCGTCTGGTAGGCCGATAGTGACGCCTCCTGCTTGGAGCCTCTTCGAGCTTGTGTCAGTGTGTGCTCTCTGCTCAGCTTGGGTTCCCCATAGCCACGACGACCGCGATTGCCATATCGCCATCGTGGCTAAGGCTCAACGACCAAGTTGTCAGTCCCTGCTGAGTAGCCAAAGCTTTGGCGCGTCCCTGCAGAACCAGATAAGGCCGTCCAGTCGTCTCGGTAAGGGTCTCTACATTGCGCCAGCTGATGCCGTGCGGCGACATAAGTCGCATTCCGACGCCTAGCGCCTTAGAGACCGCTTCTTTGGCCGCAAAACGCGCGGCCAGCTCGGGTGGTCGCCTACGGCTGTGGGCTATCTCGGCAGGGGTGAAGACGCGGATGAGGAAGCGCTCGCCATAGCGCTCCAACACTCGTTCGACTCGGGAGATTACCACGAGATCCACCCCGGTGACAAGCATCGGCTCAAGTCACTCTGGGGCTCGAAGCAGCTGGAGGGCCAGCGATGGCTAGGGCAAAGCGTTCCGGATCGAGCCACTTGCGGGCTGCATCCTGAATCTGCTCTGGGGTTACCGCCTTGATCAGCGCTTGGTAGCGGCGCAGATAGTCCAGTCCCAAGCGGTAACGCTCTATATTGACCAACGAGCGGGCAACGCCTTCATTGGTCTCAAGGTAGAGCGGCAGGCTGCCCACCAGGTACGATTGACTGTCCTGCAGTTCGGTCTCATCGACGGGATTCGTGCGCAGTGCCACCAACTCTTGCAGGATCAACTCAAGGGCTCGGTCAGTGTTGGCCGGATCGAAGCCGCCGAGGATGCGCCAAGGCCCGGGCCCCATTCCACCATCGAGACGGCTGTAGATGTAGTAGGCCAAGCCGTGTGTCTCGCGGATCGACCGGCCCAATCTTCCGTACATGCCAAAGACCCCCAGGAGGGTGTTTGTCACAAAGCAGGGGATGAAGTCCGGATCTGACCGCTGTGGACCTGGCCAACCGAGGCAGAGGCTGCTTTGAGTCTTGTCCGCAAGGGTTGACCGATCCTCACGGCGTTCAGTGAGGGCTGTTACTTCCGGGAGTGATACTCGGGGCGGGCGGTGCTTGTCCCAGCTCCCGAAGATCTGCATGACGGCTTCAAGGGCGACCTCGGCATCGATCCCACCGACAATAACGATCACTAGGTCTTCCGAAGCGAAGTAGGTTGAATGGAAGCCGATAAGATCCTCGCGCCGAATCTCGGCTATGGTCTCCGGATAGCCCAGTTGGCTCCAATGATAGGGGTGGGTGGGTGGATAGGCGAGTTCGTAGAATTTTAGGCGCGCCATCCGACGGGTGTCGTGCGTGCGCTCCTGTAGATCGGTCAGGATCTCGGTGCGCACCTTCTCCACCTGAAGTGGGTCAAAAGCCGGATTGCGGAGCACGTCACTAAGGATCTCCAACAGCAACCCTAGCGAGTCGGCGAGGCCCTTGGCGCCGAAGGATGTGATATGAGTGCCGCTGCTCAGACCGAATCCCGCACCGATCGACTCCACTTCCTCATAGAGCTTGCCAAAATCACGTTCCTGGGTTCCGCGCTCCATTGTGTCGACCACGAAGCCGGCAAGCCCCTGCATATCGCGAGGTTCATCCTGAGATCCAACCTGCAGGTAGCCGTTGACGACGACGGCAGGGCTGGCACGATTCTCACGTACGAGTACGGTGATGCCATTGGGTAGGATGCGCCGCAGGGTATCATCAGAACTGGGCAGCGACGCGTAATCCGCGCCATTAGGGCTCATCACTCTAGTCTGTCTTCCCATCTCCGACGTACCATCCGGTAGTCCGATTGTTCGGGACAAGGTAGGTTTGTGCGACACGACAGATGTCCTCCGGGGTCACCGCAGCGATGCTCTCCAAGTAGGTTGAAAACCACACGTCATCGGCAAAGATGTTGGAGAAACCAAGCCAGAAAGCCTGGTTGGAGATACTCTCACTGGCGTAGGCGAACATTGCACGGGCTTGCTGTTGGGCCTTGGTCAGTTCGGCAGCGGAGACCAAAGTCTCCTGTAGACGTTCTAGTTGGTTGTCCACCGCTTCCTCGAGGGCTTCCTGTCTCTGTCCGGGCCAGACGGTAGCGCTGAGGCGGTAGAGACCAGGGTCGAGAGTCGGGGCGAGGCTGCCGTGAATGTCGACAGCATATTCTCTGTCGACTAATGTGCCGTAAAGGCGGCTGGTATGGTTGGTGATGTGCCCGCGACCAACGAGAAAGCCCGAACCACCGGCAAGTATGGCATTCAGCACCGTAAGGGGATGGAAGTCAGGATGCGTTGCCGGTGGAACGTGATACACAATCTCGACATAATCGGTCTCGCCGGCACCGTGGACCACGACCCGACGCGGGCCGCGCTGTGACGGTTCGACGGCTCGGACCTCAGGGACCGTTGGGCCTGAGGGGATATCACCAAATGCTTCGGCGATACGCTCGGTAACCTCGGGGTGCTGAACATCACCAGCTACGGCAACTACGGCATTATTGGGAGTATAGTAAGTATCGTGGTGGCGCTGTAGGTCGTCGCGCGTGATGGCTAGAAGATCGCATAGATGCCCGATAGTTTCGTGGCCGTAGGGATGGACACGAAAGGCTGCCGCGTTAACTTCCTCGGAAAGGAGGAACGATGGGGAGTTCTCGTGGCCCTGGCGTTCGCTTATCACAACAGTACGCTCGGCGGTTACAGCCTCGGGTGTGAATGTGGTGCCACGCATGCGATCGGATTCGATATCGAGCGCCAATGCCAGCTGATCTACAGCCAGGGTCTCATAGAAGGTGGTGAAATCATACCAGGTGAGGCCATTGAAGATCCCACCCACCCGGGCGATAGCTTGGTCGGCGGCCCCCGCTGACCAGCGCTCAGTACCCTTGAAGAGCATATGCTCAACCCAGTGCGATATCCCCGTTATGCCTGGATATTCGTTGCGAACTCCTACGCGATACCAGACCCAGAGGCTGGCGACCGGTGCCGTCCTACATTCCAAGGCCAAGACCTGCAGGCCGTTATCGAGGATCCTACTGAAAGGACTCAACTGCGTATCTGCTCCAATCTCAGTGCCTGTGGCGCTCCGATGGCGATGGTCGTCACAGGCCCTCGGCCAGGTCCAGGGGGTGCCCGGAGCCGCGCCCTTCGTAGCCACGCCCGATGCCAGCGTACTTGAAGCCAAACTCCTGAGCTTTTAGGGGATCCCAGACATTTCGGCCATCGATGAGCACCGGGTGTGCCATCGATCGCTTGATTCGTGCCAGATCGAGGTTCTTGAACTCATTCCATTCGGTGACCAGGATCAGGGCGTCGGCGCCTTCAGCGACGGCATAGGCGCTGTCCAGCATTTCAACGCCGTTGAGCAGCTTTGCAGCTCTCTGCATCGCTACTGGATCGTAGGCGCGCACGCGGGCGCCCTTGCGCTGTAGATTACGGATGATGTCTATGGATGGCGCGTCGCGCATATCGTCAGTGTTGGGTTTGAACGCCAAGCCCAGGATCCCAATCTTTCTGTCTCGGAGGTCGCGTCCGAGAAAGGCTTCCACCTTGCGGAGCGGACTATGGCGCTGATCGCGGTTAATGTCCATAACAGCATGTAGCAAGTGCGGATGGCGGCTTTCGACTTCGGCCATTGAAGCCAAGGCTTGCACATCCTTGGGGAAGCACGAGCCACCCCAGCCCAGCCCCGCGTCGAGGAAATATGGCCCGATGCGCTTGTCCAGCCCCATCCCATAGGCCACCTCTTTGACATCGGCCCCTAGAGCCTCGCAGATGTTGGCAATCTCGTTGATAAAGGAGATCTTGGCTGCTAGAAACGCATTCGAGGCGTATTTCACCATCTCGGCCGTTCGCAGATCGGTGAGCATCAGGGTTGTTCGCAGCGGTAGATGAAGTTGCGCGACCTTTTCGGCGGCATCGCGATTGATAGAGCCCAGGATCACGCGATCGGGATTCATGAAATCGGCGATAGCTGAGCCCTCTCGAAGGAACTCGGGACAGGAGACAACATCGAAATCGGGTGCGTCGGGGCGCCGGCTGTGGATGATCTCGGCAACCCAGTCTCCGGTGCCTACAGGGACTGTTGACTTATTAACTAGGATCAGGTAGTGGTTCATTACGTCGGCGATAGACTCCGCAGCCATCCGGACGTAGCGCAGGTCGGCCTGGCCGTCGACATCGGACGGTGTACCTACGGCGATGAAGACGAAATCAGCATCGTTGAGGGCCTCCTCGTAGGAGGTGGTGAAGTAAAGGCGGCCCGCGTTCACGTTGCGCCGGACCAGCTCCTCCAAGCCGGGCTCGAAGATCGGCATCCTGCCCTGGTTTAAGTTGTCAATCCGTTGCTCGTTGATGTCCACTGCGGTCACTTTATTTCCGAGGTCAGCAAAGCAAGCGCCGCTTACCAGCCCAACATATCCCACGCCGATCAGCGCGATATTCTTCATAGCGGTTGACTCCTATATTCGTTGTTGAGGCTTTTATGCCCTATGACCTGCTGCAGGAAAGCATACCACGGATTGCAGGTTAAGAAAGCGAGGCGCTGCGCCTGTGCGGACTGGACCGTGTGGCACTTACGTAGTATGATGGTCGGTAGACCAGGTAGCCTACCGGAGGCTGTGATGACCGCGAGCGATTGGGATCTACGTCTGTGCCTCCAGCCGGTCTGCGGGCCATCTTTTCTGGCACCTCAAGGTAAACCCACACTGCCGCGCGGCACTGCTTGGTTACTGGTGCTCCTCCGAAGCTTCTGGAGGACGTGCTCCTCGAAGTGGCGTGTCAGATGGAGGATCTTTGGAGAGCTGGTGAGCTCCGTCGCCAGGATATGCCAGCGACGGACGACCGCTTGCGGTTTGCCATAGACGATGTGATGCTAGTCTCGCACGGCGATACAGTCAGGCGCACCGCAATTCCTTTCGGTAAGGCAACTTTGTCTGGCGACTCTCCTGGGCGACGCTCACGATTTGGAGTTGCTCCAGGTTCTGCAACAGATTGTGCTATTCGAGCCATCTGTCAGGGCTCACAATGGTGGTGGGGATGTCTCATCGGCGGAGGCTTGCGAGCAGTGCAGTGACCGCCCGTTTGGAGACGTTTGCGACCTGCCCGAGACAGTTCATCAGAGGTCTGGGGCATTGCGGATCTAACAACTGGTGTGAAAGGGATATGGATGAGCACTGAAGTCGTTGCGCATGACGCTGATCTCTCCCGGTCGGTATGGGAACGCCTGGACTGCCACGTCCAGGGTCTTGCAGATCGCCTCGTGAAGGATCGCCGGGATTTCCACCGATACGCTGAGACCGGCTGGACAGAGTTTCGGACAGCTTCTTTGATTGGCAGACGATTGGCGGATTTGGGTTGGGAGGTTGCTGCCGGACGGGAGGTCATCGATGCTGAGGCGCGGATGGGATTGCCCGAGCGTGATGTCCTTGCCGCGGCGTGGGACCGGGCTCTATCTCAAGGCGGCGATCCGGCGTTCCTGGAAGCTCTGCGAGGAGGGTTCACTGGGATCGTGGGTGTGCTCCGCGCTGGGGGTGGTCCGACTGTAGGACTCCGTTTCGACATCGATGCTCTTCCGCTGAAGGAGAGTCGGACGCCAGAGCACAGGCCGTTCGCTGAGGGCTTTGCCTCGGTCAATGTCGGTGCCACTCACGCCTGCGGCCACGATGGCCACGTGGCCATTGGCCTGGGCGTGGCCAGCGTATTGGCGCAGGTCGTGGATTTGCTTCAGGGTACTGTGAAGCTCATCTTCCAGCCGGCGGAGGAGGGGGTGCGCGGTGCTAAGTCTATGGTGACCGCCGGGGTGGTTGACGACGTAGACGCGATCGTGGCCCTCCATCTGATCAGTGGTTGGCCTACAGGTCAGCTGGCAGTCGGACGGAACTCCTACCTAGCTACCGATAAGTTTGATGCTCGCATCACGGGTCGGGCGGCCCACGCTGGAGGTAGTCCTCAGCTGGGCCAGAACGCACTGTTGGCCGCGGCGACTGCCGTCCTGAATCTCTATGCCATTGCCCGTCACAGCACCGGTGCCACCCGCATCAACGTTGGACATCTGATTGCCGGCGACGGTCGCAACGTCATTCCGCCCTCAGCGCTGCTGCTGATTGAGACGCGCGGTGAAACTAGTGCTCTCAACGACTATATGTATACTGCGGCAGTGCGGATCCTGGAATCCGCTGCGGCGATGTATGACTGTGAGCTCGAGATCCGAGCGATGGGTGCTGCTCAGAGTGCTACCTGCGACCCAGCACTAACTGCTCACATCAGTCAGCTGACCGAGGGACTTGCGGAGCTGAGGATGGTCGAGCGGCGACCGGGTGCCGGCAGCGAGGACTACACTTATATGATGCGGCGAGTCCAGGCACGGGGGGGGCTGGCGACGGCGATCGGGCTTGGTGCCGACTTTGGCGGTTACGGACACCATACTCCAGAGTTTGATTTTGATGAAGCTGCGTTGGCACTGGCCGTGAAGCTGCTTACGGGTGTGGTGTTGGACCTCCACCGGGCTTCATAAGCGATCCCGGCCCGCCTGGACGACGCAGAAAAGCCTACAGGCGGGCCGTTTGCAGATGGACCGGGGATGCTATTGTGGGGCGAAGGCGTCGATCATCATTTTGGGATCGCCCAAAGGATAGAGGATTGGGCAAGTCGCGCCTCGCCGAAGATATTCCTGGACTTTTGCCCGGGCTTCTTCTGGCGTTCCCGTGGCCGTGATGCGCAGGACCAGCTCATCTGGAACATGCACCATGGCCGCCTCGATCTGTGCCTTGGTGGCCGGCCAACCGAGCTTCGCCTGGATTTGCTGTACCACTTCGGGCTGCACACCGCTGGCTCTGGCAATGTGCGGCTGTTGGGCCAAGTACTGCGTTAGCAGCATCTTGGCACCCCGAATAGCTTCGTCGCGATCTTCGTGGACTGAACAGACCACGAGTTGGGGCCGGTCCAGATCATCAAGGGAGCGACCGGCTCGCTTGGCGCCCGCTTCCAAGCGCGTTAGGGCTTCGTCGTTGTACTCCGGGGGTACGCAGTAGTTGAGAACGACACCATCGGCGATTTCACCGGTCAGCTCAAGCATCTGGGGACCGGTAGCGCCGATCATGATGGCCACGTTGCGTGGCTCCCTACGCCCGTGGACCACATCCAACTCGATGCCGTGGACCTGATGAAACTCGCCCTCAAAGGTGACGCGCTCCATAGCCAGAAGCCGCCGCAACACCTCGACTGTCTCCCGCATCGCTGTGAGAGGCTTGCGTCGCTGGATGCCGACGTTGCGAGCCAGCGGATCCCACCACGCGCCGATACCGCAGATTATGCGATGGGGAGCAAGGTCGTCAAGTGTGAGGAAGGTCGCTGCCAGCAAGCCTATGTTGCGAGTCCAGTTGTTGATAACGCCCGACCCGACCTTGATATGGTGGGTGACGGCCGCATATGCTGCCATTGGTACGACAGCGTCGCGCACCAGACGGCTCTCAGCTTGCCAGACAGCCTCAAAGCCGCGAGCCTCAGCGTACTTCGCGTAGTCCATGCCCTCGCGGATCGGGTGCGCATCCTGTAGATACAAGGCAACGCGAGGAATCTCGGTCTGTGGCATCTTATCATCCTTTCCCATTGAGATAGAGTTTAGCTCATCCAGTTAGCCGCAGCCCGTATCATCAGCTATCTGAAGAGATCCCGGGCTGCTGGGCGCTGCATTTCGGTCGCCTGTCCGTCGCCGCGAGGATAGTTGGCGCCGCGAATGATGACGACAGGCAGACCTTCGGCGGCCTGGCCGCTTAGGAGGCCAGCAGCGGCCGCCAGCTCGTCGGCACGGCCTACTGTCGTGACCTGAAGTTGATAGCCAAAGCGGTCAGACTGGCCGCGCAGGTCGGCAATGGGGTTCATTCCAGCCACACCGATGGCCAAGTTGACGGAGGCCAAACGCCACGGCCGACCGTGACTGTCAGTGATAAGAACTGCGACGTCAACGCCGGTGGCCGTCATCAGTCCCTTCCGGATCCGTCGCGCCGATGCATCAGGATTCTTTGGCAGCGTGAGGACCAATTCGGCGTTGTCGGTAGCGATGTTGGAGCGGTCAACGCCGGCGTTGGCACAGATCCAACCGTGGTGCGTCTCTGTGATCAGAACCCCTTTGCGCTGACGGATGACGCCCCGGGACTCGCGAAGGATGACCTCGACCAGCCGAGGGTCTTTATCTACAACCTCAGCAAGCGCCCGGGCATCCGCTGCGGGCTCCACGGTGCGCAGATCTACCAGGCAGCCCTCGGCTTTCGATACGATCTTCTGGGTGACTACGACGACATCACCATTGCGAAGCGTCAGCTTATCATCGGACAATGCGTCCAGGATGACCACAACTAGATCATCGTCCGCAGCTATATCCGGAATTCCGCGGAGAGCAAACATCTCGATTCTATGTGATTCCATCTAGGAAGGTCCAACGTCGCTCAAGCCTGTGAGGCGCAGGCCGGCGCCGTGCACCTTGTAACGCAGGTTGATGCCGATGAGAACGGAGGTCAATGCCTCAACAGCTTTGGCGTTGACTAACGGACCGGCGTCGAAAGCCCGGGTCCCGATTTCCTCCGCAAGGCCAATAGCGATTCGTTTGGCGGCCTTGTCATCTCCGCAGACCAGGACATCACAGGGGACCGGAGATGTGCCCGTCAGATGTTCGGCAGAGACATTCTGGAAGGCAGCCACGACGCTGACCCCGTCACCCAGAATCGCCTGAGCCTGCTCTGAGGCCGATCCTTCCGGCGGGATATGGACGCGGGCCACCTTCGGTGGCTTGAGAGCTACAGTGACGCTGATCAAGAGTTTGCCCTGGAGGACATCCTTCAAGCTCTCCAGGAGCGGATTCTGAGCTGCGTAGGGCACAGTCAGCACGGCAACATCACAGGCTGCTGCTGCGGCACCATTCTCCAAGCCCTGCACGGGTTGCACCTCTTCCTCTCCCAGGGTCGCATTAAGAGCTGCGGCGACCTGAGAGGCCTTCTCCGCCTGGCGGGAGCCGATGATGACTGCGTGCCCTGCCCGAGCCCAGCGAAGGGCCAAACCGGGTCCCTGGTTTCCAGTGCCTCCCAAGATGGCGAGGGTGCAGGGTTGCCTCTCAGTGTGTGTCATAGAGCTTCCTTTCGATTTGCGGTATGAATGCCCTTCGCGAGCTTATACTGCTTGCCGAGGGCATCCTATTGGTGTCGTGTGTCGCCCATTATAGGGCGGCTGTGACGTGGAATCAAGTCTGCCGCCGAAGAGTCTTTGGTGCGTAAAGTGGGCTGCAGGACCGCGTTAGCGCCTCAACTGCCTTGGCAGTTCCGTCTATGAGCGTGCGAACGTCTCTGCTGCGCGATAGAGACCTATGGGCCTAGGCGAAAGTCGGCGTATCGTATCCGGCTACGCTGGCTCTGTCCCATCGGCGTGCGCTTATGTCGTTGTCGGCTTGACATTGTCTAAGCCGGAATACACTCTGCGTTGAGGATAGGTGCTTGAGGAGTGGTGAGCGACGCATCGGAGAGGACATTGGCAATGTTGCATAGGGTTGTCTTTGAGGAACCTGGACGCTTTGTGGGCTGGCCAGCCAACAACGGGGCCTGGAGTTGGGCGAACGGGGAGCTTTTGGTAGGATTCACGATGGGCGGCTTCGCGGAGCTACCCGGCCACAACATAGTAGAGCCCTACGTTAATGCTCTTGCTCGGAGCCAAGACGGAGGCGAAACCTGGAGATTTGAGCTGCCTGACCCTTTCATCGGGCGTGCCGGTCCCCTGATACCGCTGCCCGCTGCGATCGATTTTGGTGCCCCCGGCTTCGGGCTGCGGGTGGTAGGGACGGGCTACCACGGAAGCAGTCTACCTGAGGGCGGCTTCTTCGTCACCCTAGATCACGGACGTTCCTGGGACGGCCCACATCCCTTCGCGGGTACGGTTGATCTCCCGGCGTTAGAAGGGATGGACTGGACACCGCGCACCGACTATGTCGTCGAAGGCCGTGCAGCGTGTCAGGTGTGGGCATCAGCGCGGCAGCCTGGCAACTGGACGAGCGAGAAGGTCTTCGGCCTCAAAACGGAAGACGGCGGTCTCAGTTTCGACTTCTTGAGCTGGGTGGTTTCACCGCGGGATCCCTACCGCGCGGTTATGTCAGCGACTGTTCGCTGCTCTGAGGGGAAGCTGGTCACAGCAGTAAGGCGGCGGGATCTGGACGGCGATAGCGACTGCTGGATCGATTGTTATGTCTCTCATAACAACGGCGCGAGCTGGGCATACCAGAGCAGAGTGACCGATACTGGGCCCGAAAACGGCAATCCGCCGGCGCTGATACGGCTAGCGTACGGACAGCTCTGTTGTGCCTACGGCCATCGGGGCCGGCGCCATATGGCGGCCAGGCTGAGCAGCGATGAGGGCGAGCACTGGGGGCAGCCGATCGTATTACGAGACGACTTCCGGGCTGACCGATATGGTGATGCGGATTTGGGCTATCCGCGGATGGTAAAGCGCGTTGACGGTAAGCTGGTGGTGATCTACTACTGGGCTACAGTAGAACGCCCGTGGCAACATATTGCGGCGACAATCTGGTCGCCGTAGGACTCTGTCGCGCGAATCTGATGTCGACCATCATGCTGAGTCTCGCAGCTGAGCTAGCCAAGCCTGTGCTGTTCGGCGCCAGGAAAAGGTGGCGGCGCGTCTCAGGCCGCGCTCACGAAGTTGGCTGCGCAAAGCAGTATCGGTTAGAACCTGTTGCAGTGCTTCTGCCAGTGCTGTGACGTCCAGGGGGTCAACCAGGACACCGGCATCGCCGACGGCTTCAGGAATGCTCGAGGATGAAGAGGCCACTACAGGAGTCCCACAAGCCATCGCCTCTAGCGGTGGCAGCCCAAAACCCTCATAGAGGCTGGGAAAGACAAAGACGTCAGCCTGGCGATAGAGCGTCGGCAGATCCTCATCCTTGACAAAGCCAAGCAAGCGCACGTAGTTGCGTTTGCGGGCGGCTGAAAGGGTTTCCTCAGCCATCCAGGCGGGCTGTCCTGCGATGACCAGTTCCACTGAGAACTGCTCCCGCAGCAAATCTATTGCTTTGATGAGTCGTGGGTAATTCTTGCGCGGCTGTATCGTGCCCACGGCGAGGATGTACGGTACCGTTCCGATGGCGTACTGATGCTCCAGGTGATTGCGTTCCCCAGTTTCCAGGTCGGGGTGCGCTATGGGCCCAAAGTGAGTCGAGACACCCAGTGGCAGTGCGGTCACGCATTCAGGGTCCAAAGCCAAGAGATCAACCACGTCCTGACGAGTGCACTCGGAGTCGGTCAATATATGATCGGCGCGCTGCGCGCTGCGGGGCACCGCAGCTGTAAGGTACTCTCTGAGCTGGTGGGGAAAGGTCTCTGGATGGCGCAAGAAGGACAGATCGTGGATCGTAATCCACTGCTGAATCTTGCCGAAAAGCGGAGGCAGGAGAAAATCCGGTGCGTAGAAGAGATCGACCGGGCCAGTGATTGCATTAGCTGGAATGGGGAGCCTCAGCCGGTGCCAGATGCGGGCCATCCAATTGTCCGAGAGCGGCACGCTGCGCAGTGTCAGCTGCCCTGGCCCCGCTGTATCCAGCAACCGTCGCGCCTCTTGGCGCCAGCTGGTGCCTAGACCGGCCGTGCCGGCCAGCAGAACGAAGTCGTGGGGGGCAGGTTCAGCGAGGAGTGCTGTGATCAGCTCGCGGGTGTAACGTCCGATTCCGCCACCTTGCCGTGCTGCTGCTGTATAGTCTACGCCGATCCGCATAGGACCTCCGAGCCGTGGAGCTTTCGCCAGTTTCGCAGCCGGCGCATAGCAGGGCTCGCACGAAGATTCAGGCAGTGGATATGCCGAGAGATGATGGGTCTATAGCGGAGTGGAAGGCGCCGCTGCTTGCGGTAGCCCACTCGGCGCGTCACTTGCTGTTCACGCTACGTAACGTCGTTGTACGTCCAAACGCGGTTGACGATAAAGTTCCAGAACATAACGATGCCGGTGGCCACGACCTTGGCTGCATTATAACCGACTTTATGTGCCAGCTCAGCTCCACCAGCCGCGGTCACGACCGCCCACGTACCAGCTATACCCGTCAGCGGGGCGCTTAGAGCGACCAGGATACCGGTGTTGATTGCCCAGCCCGCGATGTTCACGGCGAAGAACTGTCCCAGCTGTGATGTGAGAGGCTTGCTTCTTGAGTCTGGATAGGTCCAGTAGCGATTCCAGGTGAAGTTGCTGAACACCGCGCAGGTGAAGGAAACGGTATTGGCCAGCGCCAGCGGCCAGTTTAAGCCAATGTGGAGCAGGTAAAGGATACCGAAGTCCACGACGGCACCGACGGCACCGACGGTGGCGAATTTCAGAAAGCGGACAACCTCCCGGCGATTCGAGATCACCGTTGTGCGAAACGAATCCACCATACCAATGCCCCTCCGAAACTGCACGATCTAGTGCCCCGCCAATGGGTAATTCTAGTTGTCGTTGAACACAATCCTATAGTGCCGACCGGATTATAGCCGTTCGACTGTCCGGGTCAACCTTGTCTGCTCTCGATAGTGGGGTAGAGTTGCCCTATGATACGCCGAGTGGAATGGGTCCTTCTTCTGCTACTGCTGGTGTCTTGCGGTGGGCCGCCAGCACGGGACGTGATCTCCAATGGTGGGCCGATGACTCCGGGCACCGGCCCGCCTTCACAACCGTCAGCCTCTATGACGGCGACTGAGGTGCCAGCATCCCTGCCTACAACGGTGGTTGCGGCGTCGGCTTTCAACGAACACGCTTCACCTTTAGATGAGGATGCTAATCCCGGTTACCTTGACGCCGAGGTTCTGGATCAAGGCCCCGTACCGCCATTGCAGGCGGCCGCGTTCCTCACCGTGACTGTGCAGGTCGGTGACACATTGCTGGGATTGGCGTTGGAGTACGGTGTGCCGATGGCGGCGATTCAGCTTCAGAATGAGTTGGGTAGCTCGACGGTAGTGCGGTTAGAGGATCGATTGGTGATACCATCGCGCAGTGCCTGGGAAGGTGCGGCGCCGTTCTGGATCGTCCATGTGGTGTCGGAGGGGGAGACCCTGAGTGACATCGGTCAGGCCTATGGATTGACGGTCACGCAACTGCAGGGAGCGAATGGGTTAGCGGATGCGGATCGGCTTGGTATTGGTGAGACGCTGATTCTGCCGCTTGCGGATTTCCCCGTTGCTCGGACGACGCGGCCAACAGTAGTGCCGCTGCCGGTACCGTCCCCGGTATCCACGAGCGCTCCGGTGCTGGCGGCGACGCCAGTCGGGGCTTTGGTGCCGGCAGATCCGCTAGAGGCCGAAGCACCGCCGCCTAATGAAATTGTCCCACCCCCTGCCGGCGTGAGCGCTTGGTCCTATGAAACGGTCCGACTGATGAATGAGGTCCGAGCGGCCCACGGGCTCCCGCCTCTGGCCTACAATGAGACACTGGCACGGGCCGCGCAGATACAGGCGGACGATTGTGCCGGGCGGGTGGGCTGCAGTCACACCGGCTCCGACGGCTCGACTATAAAGGAGCGGGTGCTCCGGGTAGGCTACCAGCCTGCTAGTTGGGCAGAGTGCTGGGCGCTGCGGCTGACGCCTCAGGGCGCTATCGATATTTGGATGGATGAAGTGCCCCCGAACGATCCGCATCGGCGAACCTTGCTGACGACGTGGCTGACGGAGGTTGGTATTGGGATCGCCGAAGCCAGTTGGGGCTATTATTTCATTGCGGTTTTCGGACGGCCCCAACGGTAAGCTCTGGAGACCTGATCAGGGCGGGGGCTTCTGTATCAGCGCCGGCGCGGAGTGGTGGACCCAGATCCAGGTCTGACCCTCGTCGGCGACCTCGGGGCTGACCCAGCTGGCCCCCGGCGGCAACTGCGGATCGGTCCATGCGTAAAGCCAACGCGCGTCCAACGGTGCCAGGTTTACGCAGCCGTTGCTGCGAACGCTGCCGAAGTCATCGTGCCAATAGGCAGCGTGGAGCGAAATGCGCTCGTTGAAGAACTGGGCGTGCTCGACGTCCTCCAGATAGTACCAGAAGCGGTCATCCATCGGGCGGTCGATGCTCTGCATCAGCGCAGTGCGCACCTTGCGATAGATGCGGAAGAGCCCCAGCGGTGTCAGCACCTCGGGCTGACCGGAGGTGGTCAGTGTCGCATAGACCAGCCGCTCCCCCTCGTATGCCGCTAAGGTCTGCTCGTAGGTGTCGATCTCAATCCATTTGGCGCCCGGAGGCACGCCGGGCGGCGGTGCTTTGGGCGTTACCTGTGCCGCAGCGTCGTGCTGGATCCACTGCCCAGGTCCGACCATCACCCAGCGCTCTCCATTTAAGGTTTCGGTTGCGAATATGCTGACCAGATGGCGAATCGGAAGGACCGAGTCTCCCACAGGTGCGGGTGATGCGCCTGGAGCGGGTGATGGCTGCAGGGCGCGCCGCAGCCAGGCGAAGGGATATTCGGGCGACTCGATAATCTGTACTCCCTGAAAGCTTGATGGTTCGGGAAAGTCGATGTGCTGGGCGCGGATGTATTCGTTGGCGTTGACCTGATACCAGAGTTCGTCACCATAAGTGACGCCTGCTCGTAAGCTGACCCAGTTGATGTTGGACTGGAAGATACGCAGCGGATCAAGACCCATCGCGGCCTCAGCAGGATGGCGGTAGGATGGCGCGGGGAGGTCATATATGCGTCCGTATGTAAAGCTGGTCACGCTGTCGACGGGTTGTGGAAGCTGGGTCGCGGGTAGATCTGGCAACGGCCGGGGAAGCCGAGCGCTTAAGTAGCTGATACGGGCCTGGCGAGTGCCGGGGCCGAAAGGTGGACAGCGCTGTGGGGTACGCTGGACTATCTGACGGGGACAGAGATAATTCTCCAAATCGGACGCGAAGAGCTCGCCACCCTGAAGCCCTTCGGCCGGCAGGGCACCAGTCTGGGCACCGACGTTATCGGGGCTGATCAGGCAGAGGATACCCAGCAGCAGCAACACCACCCCTGAGCGAATGCGACGAAACCATGCGCTAGCTGGACGCTCGGACGGTGAACCGTGACTGCGCAAATCACGAATCCAGAGTTTGCTCATATACGACCCCGCGAGCTATTGTGTCATAGGATCTCTGACTCCGAAGCAGGATCCCGATCCGTCATCGGATCAGATGGACGTCCCGATTCTGCCGACGCAGGAGTATAATATCTGCGAGATGCACTGACGTTAGGCAACTGGAGGGATCATGGTATACTACAAGCCGTTCGGAGAGGTGCCGGAGCGGCCGATCGGGGCGGTCTCGAAAACCGTTGTAGTCGCAAGACTACCGTGGGTTCGAATCCCACCCTCTCCGCTGTAGCTAAAGCCAAACTGAGCGACACTGCGCGGGGCGGCGGCAAAAATCCTTGCCGCCGCCCCGCGCAGCGATCGTCCTAGCCAACGCAGGTCTCGCCGCCGGCACACTCCTGAAGCAACTTGGCGACCAGTGCCGTCCAGCCGGTCTGATGGCTGGCTCCCAGACCGGCTCCGGTTTCAGCGTGGAAGTACTCATAGAACAGCAGAAGGTCCTTGAAGGCTGGGTCCTGCTCGAAAGAGGCCGCAGCGCCGGCGTAAGGGCGGTGGCCCCGGGCATCGCTCAGAAAGAGGCTTGCTAGCCGTTGTGAGAGATCATCGGCGATCTGACTGAGGCGCAGGCGGTTGCCCGATCCGTACGGGTATTCCACGGTCAGGCTGTCGCCATAGTAGCGGTCGTATTTACGCAGCGACTCGATCATCAGGTAGTTGGTGGGGAACCAGATTGGTCCACGCCAGTTAGAGTTTCCGCCGAACAAATCGCTGCGAGATACCCCAGGTTCGTAGGCCACGGTATGAGCCTGTCCATCTACATAGAAGCTGTACGGATGCTTCTCATGGTACTTGGAGAGGGATCGTACACCCCAGGGAGCCAGAAACTCATCAGGATCGGCCAGGCGTGCCAGAACCCGGATCAATTTCTCGCGGTTTGGTAGCGCCAGCAACAATCGGTCGCCAGCGCCAGGCTCAGTCAGCGGGGCAATGTCCTCGACGAGATGGGCTCGATAGTTTAGAAACCAATCCATCCGACGGCGAAAGTTGGGCAGTTGCTCAAGCAGCTCTGGCTCCAACGTGTCGACGGCGAAGATCGGAACCAGGCCGACGAAGGAGCGTACCCGCAGCGGTGCGATCGTGTCGTCGGGCATATGGAGAACATCGTAGTAGAATCCATCCCTCGGATCCCAGATGCTGGCGTCGTGGTGGTTACGCCCCATATGTGCCAGGGCATAGGAGATGTACAGGAAGTGCTCGAAAAACTTGGTCGCTACATCCTCATAGGCAGGCTTGGTGCGGGCGAGCTCCAATGCGATGCGCATCATATTCAGACTGTACATTGCCATCCAGGCAGTGCCATCGGCCTGGTCGATGCGTCCCCCAGTCGGCAGTGGCTTGCTACGATCGAAGACGCCGATGTTGTCTAGTCCCAAGAAGCCGCCCTGGAATACATTGTTTTCATCGTAGTCCTTGCGGTTTACCCACCAGGTGAAGTTCAGCAGGAGTTTGTGGAATATGCGTTCAAGGAACAGTGTGTCGGCTTCGCCGGTGAGATCCCGGGCAATCTGGTAGACACGCCACGCGCCCCAGGCGTGGACAGGGGGATTGACGTCGCTGAAGTCCCACTCGTAGGCTGGAAGCTGACCGTTAGGATGCTGGTACCATTCGCGCAGTAGCAGGGTCAGCTGTTTCTTGGCAAAATCGGGATCGAACATCGCGATGACGACGGCGTGGAACGCCAGATCCCACGCTGCATACCAGGGAAACTCCCACTTGTCGGGCATAGAGAGGACATCTAGATTGTAGAGGTGAGTTCGCCAGTCGGCGTTGCGACCCTTACGGCGCTCTGGCGACGGCTCAGGCATCGCTGGATCGCCGTCAAGCCACAGCTCGACACTGTAATGGTAGAACTGCTGGGTCCAGATCAGACCGGCCCATGCCTGTCGTTGAACGCGGCGTGCCTCCTCATCCAGTTTTGGTTGATGGAGGGCGTCGTAGAAGGCGTCCGCCTCATCGCTGCGTTGTGCCAAGATCCTCTCAAAGCGCTCGAACGGACGCTTGTGGGCCTGATCTGAGAAGCGAATCCAGATCTCACTGCTCTCGCCGGGAGCGACGCTGGTCTGGATGTGGGCAGCAGCCTTGGTGCCGTGTTGGTCAGGGCAGACGCGGTCGAGTCTACCCTCAACGATGGCGGCGTGAAATCCATCCTTTACGTAGGGTAAGGGATTCCCGGTATTGTAGAGTCGCTCCTGGTTAGTGTCATTCTCGGTGAAGAGCAGTGTTGGGGCACGGGTTTCGTCCCTGAGAGAGCCCGGTGTCGCGACGTACCACCATCGGGTGTTGAGGTGCCGCTCTTTGGCCTGTGCGGCGGCGATACCCGATTGCGGAGGGTCGATAACCTGGATCTGGGGTCGATCCGGCGCATAGCCCCAGCTCCAGGTGTTGCGAGCCCAGAGGTGCGGCAGCAGGTGGATTGGCGCCGTGTCGGGGCCGCGATTGATGGCAGTGATGCGGCAGACCAGGTCCTCCTCTGTCGCTTTGGCCCACTCGATGATGATATCGAAATAACGGCGCTCTGCCCAGATCTCCTCCAGCGCATCGGTGATCTCGTACTCGGGCTCGTCGTAAGTTCGCCGTTGGTTTTCGGCGACGAGATCCGCATATGGGTAGGCGACCTGTGGATACTTGTAGAGCATCTTGAGATAGCTGTGGGTCGGCGTGGCGTCGAGGTAGAAGTAGAGCTCCTTCACGTCCTCGCCGTGGTTGCCCTCAGGTCCGGTGACACCGAACAGACGTTCCTTTAATATGGGGTCTTTTTCATTCCAGAAGGCGAAAGCTAGACAGAGGTTTTGGTAGGTGTTGGTGATCCCCCCAAGGCCATCCTCGTTCCAGCGGTATGCCCGGCTACGAGCCTGATCGTGGGTGAGATGATGCCAGGGCTCCTGATCGGCACTGTAATCCTCGCGCACTGTTCCCCAAGCGCGCTCGGAGAGATAAGCACCCCACTGGCGCCAGCCACTGCGGAATCCGGGCGTCTCTACCATACGCTGGTATTCTGCTGTGTCCTTGATGTCCATCCGCTTCTCCTCCATTTCATTTGTGGAACTCAGCACCTAGTGTAACTGGAAGCAGCAGAATGACAAGCTTCTAGGGCCAGAGTCGGTGTTCGATGCGGCCGGTTTGACAAAGACCCAAGAGGACAGTATATCCAGTTTGATACAAGCTCATCAACTGAGAGCCGTTCCCTGGATTTGGCGTAGGAATCGGCGGGCTAGCTGGAGGCAGATCATGCGTGTCATCGATGCCCACATTCACCTGGCTGATGATCATCCTCAGGTCGTGAAGCTGCTGGAGACGCTAGAGCTCAAACTGCTCAACGTCGCGGTAGCCCACGATCGTAGCGGAGCGTGGCGTGCTCGCGCTGCGGCATACCGGCGTGCGTCTGAGCTACATCCACAGCGCTATGCGTGGTGCACCACCTTCGACCCTCCCAACCTCCAAACCGAGGATTCGGCCGAAGAAGTGGGGCGAGATGCCTACATTCGCGAGATCATCCCGCCTCTGGAAGCGGATCTCCTCCGGGGTGCTATCGGCTGCAAGGTCTGGAAGAACATTGGCATGCAGATACGGAAGCGGTCGGGCGAGTTTTTGATGATCGACGATCCAATCTTCGATCCACTCTATGCGTTTCTGGCCGACGCCGATGTACCTCTGCTGATGCACATCGGCGAGCCTTTGGCCTGCTGGCTGCCTCTGGATGATGACAACCCGCACGCCGAGTACTATCGGACGCATTCGGAGTGGTATATGGGAAGTAAACCGGATCATCCGACGCACGGAGCACTGATGGCGGCGCGTGATCGAGTCCTGGCACGCCATCCTCGTCTGAAGGTTATTGGGGCACATTTGGGCAGTCTAGAGTATGATATAGCGGAGATCGCCGAGCGTCTCGATCGCTACCACAATTTCGCCGTCGACACCTCGGCGCGACTTCGGGATCTCGCACGCCAGGATCGTGAACAGGTGCGACAGTTCTTCCTGGACTACCAGGATCGCATTCTGTTTGGAACGGACATCGTGCAGCGTCGACCCTGCGGCGATTTGGATGCTGCGGCACGTGAAGCGCGCCTTGAGTCGCTACAAGCCCGCTGGAGCCGAGAGATCGCGTACTATGCTGAGGGGGAGATGGTATTGCCCACCGGACATAGGCTTCAAGGTCTCGCCTTGCCTTATGAGGTGGTTGGCAAGGTGCTGTCGGGCAATGCAGAACGTTGGTATCCGGGAGTCTAGGTTTTGTTGTGAGAGAAGCGATAAGGAGTGAACAATGGATGGTCTGGAGTTCAGAGAGCGGCTTCATAAAGGCGAACGGGTCTACGGTACCTTTGTGTCAGTCAGCACACCGATGTGGGCGTCGGTGGTTAAGGGGGTGGGGGTCGACTTCGCTTTTATCGGCGCTGAACACGTGCCCTACGACCGGGTGGAGCTCTCGTGGATGTGCAGGATGTTCGCTGCGCTGGATATCGTGCCCATCGTTCGCATCCCAAGTCCCGATCCCTATGAGGCTTGTAAGGCCTATGACGGCGGCGCGTTGGGCATCATCGCCCCCTATATCGAGACGCCGGAGCAGGTGACCGCGCTGGTTGGCGCTGCGCGTTATCGTCCCCTTAAGGGCGGGCGCTTGCAGGCGATCTTGTCCCAAACCACTGCAGCCCCACCGCGGTTGGCAAGCTACCTAGAGGCACGCAACGCTGATAGAACGCTTATCGTCAATATCGAGAGCACGCCTGCGCTTGAGGCGCTTGATGAGATCCTCGAGGTGGAGGGCCTAGACGCTGTCCTTGTGGGCCCTCACGATCTGACAACCAGCCTAGGTATCCCTGAGGCCTATGAGTCTGAGGAATTCGTCGAGGCGGTGGATATGATCGTCCGGAAGGCTCGCTCTCATAATGTGGGCGCTGGTATTCACGCTACTTATGCTCACGCATTGGAGCACGAGGTGCGCTGGATGAAGATGGGCATGAACCTCATCGTCCATTGGTCCGACATCACGGCTTTTCAGCGGAAGATGCGGCGCGATCTTGATGCCCTGAAAGCCGCTATGGGTGATATTGAGCCGTATGAGGGGCTTCGAGAGATCATAATCTGAGTCGCTTTGACAGGGTGATCGCCTGCACCTAGAATGAGCTTGAGGCACGATGGAATACACTAAGCAGGGCAAACAGTCTCCGTGAAAGGAGTTTCACATGGCGCGAGCTGCGTTCTACGAGCGTGATCACGCGATTCGGATCGATGATGTGATGGTTGTACCTCCGGGGCCCGATGAGGTCCAGGTCCGAATTGCCTATGTTGGTATATGCGGGACCGATCTGCATATCTACCATGGTAAGATGGACTGGCGCGTGGCGCCGGCGCAGATTATGGGACACGAAGTCTCCGGCGTCGTCTCAGCCATAGGCGAGGAAGTCAGGGATGTTGACGTAGGGCAGAAAGTGACCGTGATGCCGCTCGATCCTTGCGGTACCTGTCCGGCGTGCAGGGCAGGACACGGTCACATCTGCTTGAATCTGAAGTTCCTCGGTATTGATACCCCGGGTGGGTTCCAGAGCTATTGGACGGTGCCAGCCCACACTATACTGCCGCTGCCGGTGTCAATGTCACTCAAGCGCGCGGCCCTTATCGAGCCGCTAGCGGTGGCCTGTCACGATGTGCGACTTGGCGCGGTGAAGGCTGGAGAGTCGGTGGTTGTGTTGGGAGGCGGGCCGATTGGTGCGTTGATCGGGCTCGTGGCTCAGCACGTGGGTGCCGATGTCTTAGTGTCTGAGATCAACCCACAGCGTGTGCGGATTGGCGGCGATCTAGGGCTGGAGGTGGTGAATCCCCAGGAGGTCGATTTGCCTGGGCTGGTGGAAACACGAACGGGTGGGGCTGGAGCGGATGTGGTCTTTGAGGTAACAGCGACGGTTTCAGGGGCAGAGATGATGACGAAACTGCCCCGGACCCGGGGACGGATGGTCATTGTGGGGATCTTCAGCGATCCTCCACCCGTGGATCTATTTCGTGTGTTATGGCGTGAGCTGCAACTATGCGGCGCCAGAGTCTATGAGCGTCAGGACTTTGAGCGTGCGATTGAGCTCGCGTCAGGTGGAGCGTTGCCTCTGGAGAGCTTGATCTCGGAGGTCTATGCGCTACAGCGGTTGCCTGCCGGTTTGCAGAAGCTAGGGCAGGGTGGAGACGTCATGAAGATACTGATCGACTTACAGGGAGAAGAGGCGTGAGTATGGGTATTCTGGAGCAGTTCAGACTCGACGGTAGGACCGCACTGGTAACTGGATGCCGGCGGGGAATCGGCAAGGCGATGGCGATCGGACTGGCAGAAGCGGGCGCCG
>PWVB01000042.1 GCA_003562365.1 Anaerolineae bacterium | reverse complement strand
TGCTGTGGATCAACACCAACGGGGCGCCGTCGCCAGCGGTATCCTCGTAGACGTTGAGGCATCCCGCATCGGGCGCGGTGAACACCCGGCGCGTTGCCGGCAGCGCCGGTGGGAGCGGTACGTTGTGGTCGATTCCCAGATTGCTGTAGATGATCCAGCCCGTCACCGTCCCAGCAACCGCTGAACCCAAGGCGAGTCCGCTTGCGCAGATCGGGGATAATCTACCTTCCGTCCTGTTATCCTTGACAGCCATCGTTGGCTTCCTTTCGCATCAAGTCTTCCCTTTCAAGGTTCAGTATAATCGCGGTGCCTGAAAGGACAACGCCGCATCCAGCGGCATCAGCTCTGGGGGGCAAGCGTGCGCCGCGCAGCTGGGCTGTTGTATGATGGGACTGTGCCCAGACACGAGGTGAGAAAGCGATGCCGCGGCAGTTCCTGGGCTACCAACCCATCCCCGATGGCCGATGGGGGGCCGCGGTGTGCCTGGGAGTGCTAAGCGGTGTCGGGTTTCACCAGCACCGCATAGAGCGTGAGATCGTTTGTATGGCCATCTGCTAAGAACGTCTGGTTGATCGTCAGTCCCGCGGCGCTTGCTAGGGTGCGCGTCTCAGCATCGTTGACCAGATGGACATAACGGAACCCCCTGCCTTGACGCCGCCAATCGAGCAGGTAGTCATTGTCTTCTACGTCGCTAGCATCGAGACCAATGACGCGCCAAGGTAGGATGCGCCGGCGCAGCCGTTCGATCTTCAGAAACTGCCAATTGGCCAGCACCAGATGTCCCCCCGGCTTTACGACGACGGCGGCTCTCCTCACCAGGTCCTGGCGGTAATGGTGGCCGGGAATGTGGTGTAGCACTGCCCGCAGAAAGACCCAGTCGAACGTGTCATCCAAGCGCTCTGACCACGGATCGTTGACCAGGTCTGCAGCTAAGAAGCGCACACGACTGCAGTCTGAATCCTCAGCCCGTGCCTTAGCGATCTTCAGCATCTCAGTAGAATAATCGATGCCAACATAGCGACAGGCCGGCGGCAGCAGATTGGCCAGCCGCCCCTGCCCGCAGCCAAGGTCAAGGACGGATTCTCCGGATCCGACCTGGGCAAGAACCCGATCCATCCCTGGTTCGCTCTCCGTACGAGAGTCAGAGAAAGCCTCGGCGAAGGCATCATAGAATTCTTGGTTCAGATGAAGGAGTACCTCTGCAATCCTTTTTTGCATAAATCTATTCTACCAGGCGCACACACACAGACAAACTCTGAGGAAATGGTATACTAACCATATGGTTAAAGGTGGAGTGCCAGAAGCGATAGATCTGGCCCGTGAGGACGAGCGCGAACGCGTGCTGGCGATTCTTGCAGCGGTGCGGTCAACGGCACCGGATGAATGGGATCTGATGGCGCTGTTGAGGCGTTATCCGCGGGCCGATGGCACCTATGCCAAGTCACAGCTTTTGGGAGCGTACCGTCGGCTTGTGGAGGAGGGGGCTCTGGCGCCTAACGCTACCATCGAACGCCGCCTGCGCGGCCGTCCGGTACGTACCATTTCGGGCGTTGCGCCGGTGGCCGTTTTGACAGAGCCCTATCCGTGCCCTGGAGACTGTATCTTCTGCCCGGATCAAGCAGGTGCTCCCAAGAGCTATCTTGATGGAGAGCCAGGCGTGCTTCGGGCGATCCAGAACCGTTACGACCCTTTCCAGCAGACCCACGCCCGCATTAAGGCTCTGGAGGCGATTGGACATCCGACGGACAAGATCGAGCTGCTGGTTCTCGGCGGGACCTGGTCATGCTACCCACCGGAGTATCAGTCGACCTTTCTGAAGCGCTGCTTCGATGCGATGAACGATAGCGAGGCCTGCAATCTGGATGACGCCCTGGCGCGGAATGAGTCGGCACCGCATCGCAACGTAGGATTGGTGATCGAAACCCGTCCAGATGAGATAAATCCGGATGAGATTTTGCGGCTGCGCAGGCAGGGTGTAACCAAGGTCCAGTTGGGGGTGCAGAGTCTCGAGGATCGAATCCTGGAACTCAACCGGCGCGGTCACAAGGTAGAAGACACGCGTCAGGCAATCCGACTGCTGCGGCTGGGTGGCTTGAAAGTGGTAGTTCACTGGATGCCAAATCTGTACGGGGCGACGCTTGCATCAGACATGGCTGATTTTGAGACCTTATTCGATGATCCGGCTTTGCGCCCTGATGAACTGAAGATCTATCCAACGGCGCTTCTGCAAGGTACAGAGCTTTACGGTCTTTGGGAGTCGGGTGATTACCAGCCTTATTCCGAAGAGGCCCTCATCGAGCTCCTGATCCAGTGCAAGGAGCGTGTACCTGCCTACTGCCGTATAAACCGGGTGATGCGGGACATCCCCGCAGACTACATCGTGGCTGGCACCACGCGGAGCAATTTGCGCCAGATGGTACAGCAGCGTATGGGGCGCCGGGGTATATCTTGTGCCTGCATCCGCTGTCGAGAGGTGCGTGGGGCACAGGGCATCGACACGGATGCGCTGCGGCTCGAGGTAGTGCGCTATATAACGGATGCAACGGAAGAGCTCTTTATGCAGTACGTGACACCGGAAGATAAGCTGGCGGGCTTCCTGCGCTTGTCATTGCCCTTGCAGCCCCGTGAGAGCTTGCCAATCCCGGAGATCCGCAGTGCAGCGATGGTTCGCGAGCTCCACGTCTACGGGCCGGCCCAGGGCCTCGGCAAACGCCGGCAAGGCGTACAGCACCGGGGGCTGGGCACACAGCTGCTCGAAGCGGCAGCCGACCGCGCCCGGGCCGCAGGTTTTGCGTCATTGGCGGTGATTGCGGCTGTGGGAACGCGTCCCTACTATCGCGAACGCGGGTTTGTGTACGGCGACCTCTATCCGGTCCAGAGACTGCACGGGAACGCCTGAGCATGGTGGAGGCTATCCTTTTCCTGGGCGCAGCGCTGTTGTTCTTGTTTTCGGTCATCTTCTTTGTCCTGATGTGGCAGGATCGAACGACACTAGCTCAACGCCGTGCCGAGCTGGAACAAAAAGCGGTGGAGATCACAGAAAAAAGCGCGGATATAGAAATACGGCAGACTGAATTGCGCGTGTGGGCTGAGGGTTTGGAGGGGGAGCAGGCAGCCTTGGCTGAGGCCGCCGAGCAGCTGCGTATGCTGACCGTGGCCAAACAAGCAGAGCGGCACGCAGACGGTGAGTCCAATGCGCTTGGAGTCGCGGAGTCTAACGACAGCGCCGCCGCGATCCCGGGCGCACGCAGCAACGGAACCAGGAAAAACCTGAAGGCGCCAACAGACCGGCAGAAGCTCAAGGACCCGACGGAACGGCGGCGTTAGGTCGTTTCGGGCGCAAAAGACTACAGAAATGTCTCTGTGGCCCCTAACTTTACATAATATAAATAGTCGGAAGATGAATGGCCGCCCGCTGAAGGGGTCCTCCGCTCCGTGCCCCGCTTCTGTTAGATCGTAGATCCGCGTCGCAAAGCCTTGACCTGGTGCTTGTATTCGCTACTCTTTGTGATAAAATCGATAATTGTAAAGCAATTTGATCGTGATGGTGGTGTCGTGTGGCAGCGCACTGGGTTAGGTGTGGGAGGCCCCCTACCCTTCCAATTTGAGGCGCTGGGCATCAGGTCAGGAGACCCGTATGAGAAAAGCGTTGGTTATTGTGGGTGCATTAGTCGTGTTGGGCGCTCTGGTGGTCAGCGCTTTTGCCGGCGGAATTGTCGTAGGGCGCGTCTCTCGCGGGACAGGTACGACGCCGGCTGATGGGATGGGACCGCCGTCTTCAGTGCTGGAGGAGTCTGCGGCAGAGAGCCTGGAGGCAACGCCCGACGTTCCGCCGACTCCGGAGCCCGAGGATGTAGCCTCAGTGCAGTCCACGCCTGACACTCTTGATACGACGGATCGCCGGCCGGCTCCTGATTTCAACTATGATCTGCTTCGGGATGTTCTCGAGATTCTTGCCGAGCAGTACTATGGTGAGCTTCCCGATGGGCATGCGCTCGCCTATGGCGCGGTACGGGGTATGCTGACGGCCCTTGATGATCCTTACACCTCCTTCATCGAGCCTAGGATCTCCGCCATCCTGCAGGAGGACGCCACCGGCGAATTCGAAGGTATTGGCGCGATGGTGCGCATGCGTGAAGACGGCTACCTGGAGATCGCCAGTCTAATTCCTAATCAACCCGCAGAAGCCGCTGGGGTCTTGCCCGGTGACCTTATCGTGGGCGTCGGCGACACATCCATCGTGGGATTAGGTCTATACGAGGCGATCAGCTATATCCGAGGACCTGCTGATACGGAAGCTGAGCTTGAGATTATCCGCCCTGGGATTCAGGAGCGCATCTACATCACGGTTGTCCGCGCCCGCATCGATATACCGATCGTTGAGTCGCGTCTGCTCGACGACGATATCGCTTACCTAAGCCTGTCGGAGTTTGACGCGATGGCCGCCGAACGCGTTGAGACAACACTTGCTGAGTTGCTGGACGGTAATCCCCGCGGGCTGATCCTCGACCTACGCAACAATCCTGGCGGCTGGCTGAATCAAGCGATTGCTGTGGCTGATCTGTTCCTCGATGAAGGCATCGTCGCCATTCAGCGCGACAGCTTGGGTAATGAGCAGCGCTTTCCCTCCGGCGACGGGGATATCGGCGAGGCGATCCCGCTGGTGGTTCTGATCAATGCCGGTAGTGCCAGTGCCTCAGAGATTGTCGCCGGAGCCCTTCAGGATCGCGGTCGGGCCACGCTGATCGGTACACAGACATTAGGCAAGGGATCGGTGCAGCTGCCCAATAATCTGGAGGATGGATCGCAGCTTCGCGTCACTATAGCTCGCTGGTATACACCCGGTGAGCAGCCTTTGCACGGGTCAGGACTGACACCAGACTTTGAGGTGGCATTCTCGATGGAGATGCCTCCTGATGAGGATCCGCAGTTGGACGCCGCGGTTGCCTATCTACTGGGCGAGAGCATCGAATGAGCTCGGACAACGTCAAGGTCGTTGCCACGAATCGTAAGGCGCGTTACGAGTACTCGATCGAGGATCGCTATGAGGCCGGTATCGTTCTGATGGGTACCGAGATTAAGTCGGTGCGGGCTGGCGCCGTAAGTCTGGGAGAGGGTTACGTGACACTCCGTAACCACGAACTCTGGCTCGCCGATGTCCTCATTGCTCCGTATGAGCAGGCGGGATTGTGGACGCATGATCCACGCCGCCAACGGAAGCTTCTCCTCCACCGCCGAGAGATTGACAAGCTGGAGCGAGCGGTCCAGGAACCCGGATATACGATTGTACCCCTTCGAATGTACCTCAAGGGCCCATATGCTAAGGTAGAGATTGGCGTCGCGAAGGGGAAGCGGCAATACGATAAGCGCAAGGCGATCGCCGCCCGCGACGCCAAGCTTCGCCTCCGACGTGAGCTGACCGAATATGCTCGCGATCGTTAAGCCTGCGACTCAGCACTTCGCGATGCGGGACGCTGCCGACAGAGTTAGTTAGCCGCGGCCTTTGCACAGTTGGACCGGATGAAGCCGCGGCGAGGCAGCCGCCATCGTTAGTGAAGCTATGTTGGTTCCGATCGGCGAAGCTAGAAGGTCCGCAGAATAGGCCAGTGGCAGCATCAAAATGGTCGCGTGAGCAGTGTGGTATGATGGCGCTGATGACGGAGAAACGCGAGACACTGGAGAACGCCCGACTGGTTGCGGAAGTCGAGCGGCTGAGCACGGCGTTGACAGAAGCCCTGAAGTGCATCAAGGAGCTTGAGCGTGGGCGGAATCAGCCGCCGGGGTTCGTGAAGCCCAACCGTCCGAAGCGGGAGAGTCAGAAGCGACCGTGCAAGAAACGGGCCGCGGAGCATGACACGTAGTGCAAGCGGATGACGCCGACGCGCCAGGTAGTGTTGGGGCACGGGCGTAACGGGGTGCGGATCGCGGCGCTGGTAGTGTATCTGCGGACGAAGTTGAATGATGCAGGTGCGCCCGATTCCGGAGTGCCTCCAGACGGTGCACAACCTGGAGCTGAGCATCGGGGGGATTGTGGAGCTGACGCACACGGTGCGACGGGAACTGCAGCCGGAGATGCATACGCTACTGTGGGACGTGCGCGGGAGTGCAGTCACCCACGGAGACGAGACCGGATGGCGGGAGAATGGGCAGAACGGCTATGTGCGGGGCTTCTTGGGCGTGGCCCCGCAGCCGGTGAATCACTTCGTGTATCTCCAGAGCCGCGCGAGCCACATTCCGCAAGGAGTCCTGGGGCTGCACTTTTGCGGGCAGACGTGTGCGGCAGCGTGCTGGCGCCTTGGGTGAACAATGCCCGCTAACCGAACACCCGTCTCGGGCGCTGGCTAAACGCATCCTGCGCCACCAAGACGAGCTCTTCCAGTACGTCCGCCATCCGGGAGCGCCCGCCGACTCTAATGCGGCAGAGGGCGCCTTACGCCCCCTAGTAATCATGCGCAAGATCAGCGGCAGTCCACGTTCAGCCCCAGGATCGCAGACCCGGCTCACGCTCTTCAGCCTTGTCAGCACCTGGACCGCACGCGGTCTCAACCCCTTCTTCCATTACCTCGATCTTCTGCAGTCCGCCGCTCCTCCGCGTACCTCCTTTACCCTAACTCTGAACAGTTACGTGGTTAAGAAATTGCTGAGCGGGGACAAATCAGCGGCCCAAGTGGCCACGGCACTGGGACATGACACCAGAGCAGAAGGTGTCTTTGGTCGAGGGAATGAAGGATACCTATGGGTTGAACCGTTCCCTGTCCCCGGACATTGCCACTCGCGGCTCCTGGTGTACGAGGGTGTGG
>PWVB01000315.1 GCA_003562365.1 Anaerolineae bacterium | reverse complement strand
GAGGAGCTGCCGCCGGCGGTGGTCACCACGGTGCCGCGGCACGGCGAGGAGGTCAACCTCCAGGCGGGCGTTCTGGTGCGCTTCACCCAGGCCATGGACCGCCGAAGCGTCGAGCAGGCGCTGCATATCACGCCAGCGGTCACCGGCACCTTCACCTGGCACGACGATCAGACCGTCAGCTTCGGCGCCAGGGGTTTGGCGTCGGCGACGCGCTATCGCGTTGCCCTGGACACCGCGGCGCAGGGCGTCAACGGCCTCCCGCTGACAGGGGAGCTCGTCTTCGCTTTCACCACGGTGGGACCGCTGACGGTGACCCATACGAGCCCGGCGGACGGCGCGCGCGGCTTGCGCGGTGACGCGCCGTTGCTCCTGGCCTTCAACTACCCACTGGTGCCCCTCAACTGCACCGGACAGGCAGCGACGGAGGGCCTCTGCGCGCCGCTGCCGCTGACCAGCACCCCGGCGGTGGCCGGAGAGGGAATGTGGGTGAACAGCAGCGTCTATCGCTTCGACCCTGACCCGGCCTGGGCTGCCGGCGCCACCTACACTGTGACCCTCCCGAGCGCCGTTACCAGCGCCGACGATCTCGTGCTTGATGAGGCGATCACCTTTGCCTTCGCGACCGCTGCCGCACGGGTCCAGAGCAGCGAGCCGGCCCACGCCGCCACCGGAATACCGCTGGAGCGCGCGGTCCGCGTCACCTTCAACACACCGATGGCGCCCGGCAGCGCCGAGACGGCCTTGCGCCTGACGGCTCCCGACGGAAGGCCCGTCGCCGGAGCGTTCGGCTGGGAGGCGGGCACGACCACACTGGTCTTCACGCCCACGGCACATCTGGCGCCGGCGGCCCGCTACACGCTGAGCGTCGGCCCCGCGGCGCAGACACCCAGCGGCACCCCCCTGGCAGCGGGTTACGAGGCGCAGTTCACCACGACACCGCTGCTAGGGGTGCGGCGCATCGCTGGCGTCTCCAGCGGCACGTCCGAAAAGCTCCCCTACCACGACGGGCTGCGCATCGAGTTCGAGGGGCTGATCGACCCGCAGACTACCCCTGGACAGATCACCGTCGCCGAGGAGGATGGCACAGAGATCGAGGCCTCGGTCTACTGGGACATCAACGCCCAGCCACCCATGGCCTACGTGCACTGGGAGCGGCAGGCCGGTGCCCGGTACTGTGTCACCGTCGGAGATGGGCTGGCGGACCGCTACGGCACGACGCTGCCGACACCGGAGACAGCCTGCTTCGTGATCGGCGACATGCCGCCCGTCTTTATGCCCATCACCCGCCAGGACAGCCTCACACTGGATGCGACGGAGCCCGCCCGCCTCTACTTTAGCGCGGTCAACGTGCCTCAGGCAACTATGACGCTGGGCACGCTGCAGGAGCGGGACTTCCTGGGCTACGGCCACAGCGGCATGCACCTGACGCAGAGCCAGCAGTGGGAAGTCGCGCCCGGAGGCGCCTCCAACGCCATCCAACTCCTGTCCATCGATCTGGAGGGCGGGCGAGCGCTGCCCACCGGCTTCTACGGGCTCCAATGGACGGCGGCGGGCGTCCGCTATCCGTGGCCTGAAACGCTGCGCATCGCCGTTGTGGATACCCACGTGCTGCTGAAGATGGCGGCCGACGAGGCGCTGATCTGGGTCACGGAACTGCGCACCGGGACGCCGGTGGCCGGAGCGCCGGTACGGCTGCTGACCTCCGGCGGCCGGGAGCTGGGCAGCGGCATCAGCGACGGCGATGGTGTCGCACGCTTCCCGATCCCGGAGCTGTCGGACCGCTGGTCCCTCTACACCGCCATCGTCGGGGAGCCGGGCGGCGAGGGCTTCGGCGTCGCTCGCAGCGACTGGAACGCCGACGTTGCACCCTGGGCCTTCGATATCGCCTCGGACTACGGCCGGCCACCGACCTTCCAGGGCACCCTGCAGACAGACCGTCCGATCTACCGGCCCGGCCAGGAGGTCCACGTCCGCGGCATCCTACGCACCGACGACGATGCCCGATACGGACTGCCGGCGCCGGGGACCCAGGTGGAGATCGAGCTGGTGGCAGCCAACGATGCGTTCCACGAGCGCGTGGTGGTCGATCCGTCGTATATGGGGACCTTCGACGCCACCTTTCGGCTGCCGGATGATGCCCCCTTGGGCACCTACACACTGGTGATGTCTGTGGCGCGCGCCCGCCGCGAGGTCACCGCGCTCACCTTCGCCGTAGCGGCTTACCGCAAGCCCAACTTCGAGGTCACCGTCACACCGGAGCGTGACGACGTGCTCTCCGGCGAGCGCGTGCCGGTGCTGGTGACGGCCAGCTACTACAGCGGCGGCCCGGTCGGCAACGCAACGGTGCGTTGGACGGTCTACGGGCGCCCGGCTGCCTTCGGCCCCGACATCGCCGGCTGGTGGGCGTGGAACGCCGGGGTACAGGGCTGGTGGCCACGCCAGGCTCCGGTGCCGGTAGCCGAAGGCGAGGGTAGGACCGACGCTGAGGGACGGCTGATAATCCGGCTGCCGGCGCCGCTGGCGCCCCTGGGCTCCGACACCGATGCCGGCGCCCAAGACTGGACGCTGGAGGCCACCGTCAGTGACGAGACCGCCTTCGCCGTCAGCGGCCGAGGCGGGTTCACCGTGCACGCCGCCGGCTTTTATGCGGGGCTGCGGCGCCACAGTCGGGTGGCGCTAGCCGGCACGCCGGTGCCGGTCGACCTGCTGACAGTGGATTGGGACGGCGCGCCATTTCCCCGGCAGACGATGACCATCACCCTGGCGCGCCGCAACTGGACCGGTGGGGCGGGGAGCTGGACCCACGAGGACACGGTGATCGAGACCTTAAGCGTTGAGACTGACGCCGAGGGCCAGGCCATCTTCGAGGTCACCCCACAGCACAGCGGCGCCCACATCGTGGCGGCCGAGGGGCGCGATGACGCCGGTAACCCCGTCCGCAGCGAGACCCACCTGTGGGTCAGCGGACCCCAGTGGGCCGCCTGGCAGCTGGGAGAGAATCAACTCACACCGGTGGCCGATGCCCAACGCTACCATCCCGGCGACGTAGCCCGCGTTCTCCTGCCCACGCCCTTCGAGGGCCCCTTCGAGGTGCTGATGACGCTGGAGCGCGGCAGGATTCTCGACGTGCAGCGCTTCAGCCTTGACACAGCCAACCCGACCATTGAGATCCCCATCGACGACGCGCATGTGCCCAACGTCGTCGCGTCGTTCGTTGTGGTCAAGGCCGCCGCAGACGGCGGTGTGGCCGCCGCAAACGGCGGAGGCCCGGACATACGCATCGGAATGGTCAACCTGGAGGTCGAGCCGGCGGACCGGCTGCTGAAGGTGACCGTTGAGGCCGCCTGCCCGCCGTCGCTGGAGGCCGCCGACGGCTGCACCTACGGACCCGGCGACACCGTCGAGTTGACGGTGCGCACCACCGACGCGGCCGGCAGGCCCGTCGACGCGGAGGTGGCGCTGGCAGTGGTCGACAAGGCAGTGCTGGCCCTGGCCCGGGACGCCGCCCCCAGCCTGCAGGCGGCCTTCTACGCACCGCGCCCCCTCCGGGTCCTCACCGGAGACGGGCTCCTGGCCCTGCACAACCGCCTGGCCGGCGACCTGGAAGCACTGCGCCAGCGCGCCGAGCAGGCCGCCCGAGAGGGCTTCCCGGGCGGCATCGGCGGCGGCGGCAACGGCCAAGCCGCCCCCCTTCCGGAGATCCGGGAGGACTTCCCCGACACCGCACTGTGGGAGGCCAGCCTGCGGACCGGTGCCGCAGGTGAGGCCCGGGTGACCCTGCAGCTGCCCGACTCACTCACCACCTGGGTCGCCGACGCCCGCGCCGTCACCGCAGCGACCCACGTCGGACAGGCAACGGCCGAACTGGTTGTCAGCAAGCCGCTGCTGGTCCGACCGGTGACGCCGCGCTTCCTGGTCGCCGGCGATCGCCCGGAGGTGGCGGCGGTGGTGCAGAACAACACCCCGGCGGACCTCAACGTGACGGTGCGCCTGGAGACCAATCTGACGCTGGCGGGCTCGCCGGTAGAGCGCATTACGGTGCCGGCCCACGGACAAGCCCGGGTCAGCTGGACGGTCACGGTGCCGGCCGGCCTTGACGCCGCGATGCTGGTCTTATCCGCGGATGGTGGCGGCTACCGCGATGCGGCGCGTCCGGCAGTGGGGCGGGCCGATGACGGCGCGCTGCCCATCTACCGCTATACCAGCCCCGACGTTGTCAGCGCCTCCGGGGCCTTGACCGCCGCCGGTTCCCGCGTGGAGGTGATGCTGGTCCCGGCGCAGGCCGGCCCGGACAGCAGCCTCACCCTGCGGGTCGACCCGACGCTGGCCGCCGGCATGGTCGCCGGGCTGGACTACCTGGAGCAGTTCCCCCACAGCAGCATCGAGGGGTTGGTCAGCCGCTTCCTGCCCAACGTCGTCACATACCGCGCGATGCAGGCGCTGGACGTGGCGGATCCCGAGCTGGCCGCGCAGCTGGAGGGGGTGGTCAGAACGGCGCTGACGCAGCTGCGGCGGCGCCAGAACGCCGACGGCGGCTTCGGTTGGTGGGGCCACACTGCCAGCGACCTGCAGACCAGCGCTTATGCCGCCCTAGGGATGGTCCAGGCCCAGCGCGGGGGCTTCGATGTCGATGAGCAGAGCCTCGCCGCCGTCCTTAACTTCCTGGAGGGGCGTCTGATGCTCAGCCGCCGGCGCGGCAGCCGTACCGTGGCGGTGCCTATGGCCCTCTACGTGCTGGCCGAGGCCGGCCAGCCGTGGCCCGAGGGCATAGACGCGGCGCTCTTTGAGGACCGCGAGGAGCTGGACGTCACGGGACGAGCCTATCTGGCACTGGCACTGGGCCTCTGGGATCCCGACGATCCCCGGGTAACCACGCTGCTGGAAAGCCTGCGGGCCGATGCCGAGATCAGCGCCAGCGGCGCGCGCTGGGAGGCCACAGCATCAGCGCAGTGGATCACCCCGGCCCGCGCCACAGCGGTGGTGGTGGATGCGCTGGCTCGTCTGGCGCCTGAGGATCCCCTGCTGGTCCAGGCGGTGCGCTGGCTGATGATCGCCCGCACGCAGCAGCACTGGGCGACGACCCAGGAGACGGCCTGGGCGGTGATGGCGCTGACACGCTATATGGTGGCCACCGGCGAGCTGGAAGCGGCCTACGCGTGGGGCCTGGCCCTCAACGGTGAGGTGCTGGACGCCGGCACCGTGTCGGCGGCGAACTTGAGAAGACCCATCGAGCAGACGCTGACCCTCGACGCGCTGCGGCGGGACCGGCCCAACGCGCTGGAGATCTCTCGGGGTGAGGGGCCCGGCACGCTCTACTACACCGCCGACCTGGCACTGGAGCTTCCCGCCGGTGAGTTGGTCGCCGAGAGCCGGGGCTTTACCCTGCAGCGGAGCTACTGCCGGGTCGAGACCCCCGGCGGCAGAGACGCCGAAGTGTGCACGCCGGTCACCACGGCCCGGCCCGGCGAGCTGGTGGAGGTGCGACTGACACTGACGGTGCCGAGGCTGCGGTACTACGTGGTGCTGGAGGACATCTACCCGGCGGGGATGGAACCCGTCGACCGTGCGCTCCTGACCGAACCGTCAGAAGCAGAGCCCACCGCCACCCCGGCGCGACCGGTCTGGTGGCGCCCCAGCTTCGATGCCACCGAGTTGCGCGACGAGCGAGCCGTCTTCTCCGCCAGCCGGCTGGACGCCGGCACCTACGAGGTGCGCTACACGCTACGGGCCGCCGTGCCGGGCACCTACCAGGTGCTGCCGGCAACGGTGGGGGAGACCTACCTGCCGGAGGTGTGGGGCCGGAGCGACGGTGCCGCCTTCGTCATCGCGCCGTAAGCAGTCTGTTGGCGGCAAAGAGCCGGGGTGTCGCGGCGGCCTACCTCGGCCGACATACTGATTCTGACAAACTACCCAAGGGGGAGTTCTGGGTAAACTGTGCGGGTGAAGCCTTAAAGGACAGAGACTTTGTGGCCAGGCGTGCAATAGCTTTGCGAATCTCATCACGTAACTCAGAGAGACTATAACAGCACACGTTGCGCAGTTCCACTTGGTTCAGGTAGTTCCACACCCCTTGATCGGGGTTCAGATCTGGCGCATAGCTCGGTAGCTGCGCCAGGTGAAGGCGCGCGGCACCGCTGGCTCGCAGGAACTCCTTGATGACGCGACTGCGATGGGTCGAGAGGCGAGCCCATACCACCAGCAATTTTCCGGGAATCCGCAGCAACCGGTGCTTCAGGAAGCTAACAATGGCTGATCTGTCATAAGCATCGTTGCGCATCATCTTGTACAGCTTCCCTTCCGGCGTGTTGGCACACTGATCATCGACAGATAGTCCCAGTAGCGGTAGCGCAGCACCGGCGTCTTGATTTTCGGAGCGTTATGGACAACTTTCTTTGCTCATAATAGCGACACTGTCGGCCAGATTGGATGAGGAGCCGGAGGATGGCAAGAATCGCGGTCAGAGCAATCGGAGGGAGACAGGGTGGAAGCGAGAGGCACTGAGGTGCCGTCCGGCGTGTCCAGCGAGTTGACGAGAACAGCCTATGGGGTGACAATGGCGCGCGGAGAGAGCGATACCGGAAAGTAGAACGCCTCCCAAAGTGGCCGAATCTTTGAGGAAAAGACCACAAGGGGGGGCGCTACTCGCGGCGCCGAGGTCCACGCCCTCACCGAGCAGTCCGCCCGCGGCTATCACCTCTTTTTCTGGGCGCCCGACCTCCCCTCAGCGGCCGCTGGGGGCTGCGAGCTCAAGACCACCGGCGCTTGTGCCGTCGCCCCCTCCCGTCACCCGTCAGGAGCGTACTACCGCGTCCTTCAT
>PWVB01000220.1 GCA_003562365.1 Anaerolineae bacterium | reverse complement strand
TCGGCCATATGGTAGGCAGCCATCGCTGCTGCCCGAAAAAGGTATGGATCGGCCAGGGTGTGGAGCCTTGATTTGAGGAGCCGTGCTAGGTAACTGTGGCTGTCTGGACGATTAGCCGGCATATTAAGGTTGCCAGGAACTCTTCTTCTACAGAATCACTATAGCATTCCTACTTTTCTTTGTCAAGTCATATGTATATTATTTCATTATGTTTGATTTCGGGTAGCATCATTCCTGAAATCGACTACTGTTTCTGTGACGAGCTTTGGTATAATGGACGTTATGTGGGTACTCCGATTCGGCCTGGGTCGGCCACACCAGTGTGGTCGCTCTGGTGACGGCTACTGCAGAGATGCACGAAGATCGGAGGATCTGCAGTGAGGGGGCTCAGCGTGATTGGGAAGGGAGCGTAGGTGACATAATGCCAAGCACGAGAACGCGGAAGATTGTGATTGCTGGAGTGTTGGGGGCGATTTCTGCTCTGTTGGGCTGGACACGTCTGGGTTTTGTTCCCTGGTTCACTGGGGCTTCTTTGACCATTATGCATGTCCCGGTCGTGATTGGGGCGGTGTTGGAGGGGCCGTGGGTGGGCTTGGCCATCGGTGTGATCTTCGGTGGATTCAGCATGCTGCAGGCCGCGATTGCGCCCACTGGACCGGCGGACGTCTGGTTTACGAATCCGCTGTTGGCGGTGCTGCCTCGCGTGGCCATCGGCCCGGTTGCTTGGGCAGTCTATACGGTGCTCAAGCGGCGCCCCAAATGGGGATTGTTGATCGCGGTGCTCACAGGTCCGCTCTTTGTGGTTTCGTTGACCGAGATCGTTGGTTACAGTCTGTGGTTGCTCATAGTGCTGCTCGTCGTGCAGAATGGGTTGCTGGCTTTACTCGGTTGGCGGATTGCGCTGGAGAAGCCTGAGACGGCGCTGGTCGGTGCAGGCATTCTCGGTAGCTTGACGAACACGATCCTGGTGTTGGGCATGATCGGGCTCTTAGGCTATCTGCCGTGGGCGGCTCTGCCGCCGATTGTGCTGGTAAACGGTCTGCCGGAGGCGGTGGCTTCTGCCGTTATCACGGTGGCTGTTGTGGCGGCCTGGCAGCAGATCCGGGTGGGCTCGCGGCAGGGATCGGATCTCTAGTTGCCGATCGTGCATTCAAGGCCGATTCTGTCTATGGCGGACGGTCTGCGGGTCACGGCTTTGGCCGGTGGAGTAGGTGGGGCGAAGCTGGCCGAGGGGCTCGCTTATCTGCTGCCACCTGCACAACTGCGCATCATCGTCAATACTGGCGATGACTTCGAACACTTAGGCCTGACGCTCTGTCCTGACTTGGACACGGTGATGTACACGCTCGCGGGCATCGCCAGTTCGGAGACGGGATGGGGCATTGAGGGTGACTCCTTTCATTGCCTGGCCGGCCTGGAGCGGTTGGATGGCCCTGCCTGGTTCCGCGTGGGTGATCGTGACTTAGCGACGCACCTACTGCGTACAGAGTGGTTGCGGCAAGGCGCGCGTCTCACGGAGGTCACCCGTCGGCTTTCGACCACGTTAGGGGTAAGCCATTCCCTGCTGCCGATGTCTGACCGCCCATGTCGCACTATCGTCGTCACGCCAGACGGGGAGCTGCCGTTCCAGACGTATTTCGTCAAACGGAAAGCCCGACCGCAACTGATGGGCGTCCGTTGGGATGCAACGATGGGGATCGGTGCCACGCCTGAGGTGATGGCAGCTTTGGCGTGGGCGGATGTGATCATCCTCTGCCCATCCAACCCCTTTGTGAGCATCGACCCGATTCTAGCCTTGCACGGCGTCCGAGACACCCTTAAGGAGAGCCACGTGATCGGTGTGAGCCCAATCATCGGCGGAGAGGCTGTTAAAGGCCCAGCAGCCAAAATGTTGCAAGAGTTGGAGGGGGAGGCCTCGGCTGCCGCTGTTGCGACGCACTTTCAGGATGTTCTGACTGGATTCGTGATCGACTGCGTGGACAGTGGACTGGCTCCTCGCATCCGGGACCTAGGTATCGACGTTGAGGTTTCTGAGACCTTGATGCCGGGATTGGACGAGCGGGTGGCGCTTGCTGGGAGGGTCCTGGCATTCGGGTCGGCGCTGCGTGGTTGACTCTTGGCGTGAAGACCCTCTGCAGTATTGGGCGGTGGTCCCTGTCAAGACCCTGTCACAGGCGAAGTCACGCCTGTCGAAAGCGTTGACGCCCTCTGATCGACATCGTCTCGTGCTTGCCTTGCTGGTGCGTACCCTCCAGGTTCTTGGCGACATTGAGGAACTGGCGCGGGTGGCGGTGGTCAGCAGAGACCCCAACGTCTGGGCGGTAGCGCGGGCGCGCCGCGCTACCGCATTGCGAGAGCCTGGCCCTGAAGGGCTGAATGCGGCCCTAAGCTGGGCGGCAGCCCGTATCATAGAGCGTGGGGGCGGTGGGCTCCTGGTCATTCCTGTAGACCTGCCATTGCTCACGGTTGAGAGCGTTCGGCAGTTGCTGAAACTGGCGACGGCGCCAGGCATGGTGATTGCGCCGGATCGGAGCGGTCAGGGAACGAATGCACTCATAGTCGTTCCACCGGATCTGATCCCCTTTCGGTACGGCGTCCACCCCGCTGGGACGGGCCCGGATAGTGGGTCCTTTGAGCGCCATCTGGCTTTGGCGCGGGCAGCCGGCGTGATCCCCAGAGTTCTGCGCTGCGATGATCTGGCTCAGGATCTGGATCAACCGGACGATCTATCACTCGTCACAGATCGTATCTGACAGGGTTTATGACGTTGCGCTCCTAGGCGTTAAGTACCGGCCACTTCACTTCTGTCCGTTGCACGCTTTGGTCTCTAGCCCCGGTTTTGCAGTCTGACTTTCTCCTCTCTGACCGTCCGCCCGCCGATGACTTCCCACCATTGGCGTAACTCTTTGTTGGTGAGCGTGTATTAACATATTGAAGGCCAGCCCGGGAAGCGGGAGGGGAGTATGTTGCGTCGCGGGCTAATTGTGGTCCATTGGCCAAGGAAGAGGGGTTATGACGGAAACGACGATGTCGGTCACAGAGATAGAGAGCAACAGGGAGACGTTGGAGCAGAAACGTGCCGAAGCGTGCCTGGGAGGTGGCGAGGCGCGAGTTGAGCGGCAGCACGCCAAAGGCAAGCAGACCGCACGCGAACGCATAGAGGCGCTGCTGGATCCGGACACTTTCTCTGAGGTTGGCATGTTTGTGACACATCGCGCGACGGGATTTCGAATGGAGGAGGCGCATCCTGCCGGTGATGGGGTAGTGACAGGAACGGGGCGCATAGACGGACGTCCGGTCTGCGTCTTCGCTCAGGACTTCACGGTGCTCGGAGGGTCCGTGGGTGAGGCGCATGGTCAAAAGATCGCGAAAATCATGGAACTGGCAATCCGGACAGGTGTCCCCTTGGTTGGGATCAACGATTCCGGAGGTGCTCGGATTCAGGAGGGCGTTGACGCGCTGGCGGCGTATGGCGAAATCTTCTATCAGAACGTGCAGGCCTCGGGGGTGGTACCCCAGATCTCAATAATCCTCGGCCCCTGTGCCGGGGGAGCTGTCTACTCACCAGCTATTACTGATTTTGTCGTGATGGTTGAGAAGACGGCGCATATGTTCATCACCGGCCCGCAGGTGATTCGAGCAGTGACGCACGAGGTGGTGGACTTCGAGTCGTTAGGCGGTGCTGGCGTCCACGCTGAGCTGAGCGGTGTGGCGCATTTTGTCGCCAAGGATGAGGATGATGCGCTGGCGCAGGTGCGCTGGTTGCTTTCCTACTTACCCCAGAACAACCTGGATCCCCCACCGCACCAGCAGGCGCAGGATGATCCGGGCCGTTCGACACCGGAGTTGGTGGAGTTGATACCCACCGATCCACAACATCCCTACGACGTGCGAGACGTGATTGCAGCCGTTGTGGACGGGGGGGGCGGGGGCGGTGCAGCCGACTTTCTGGAAGTCCAGGCCGGTTATGCGCAGAATGTTGTTATCGGATTAGCACGGATGGACGGTTATCCCGTCGGGATTGTGGCGAACCAGCCAGCCGTTCTGGCTGGGGTGATCGATATCGATGCGGCGGACAAGGCGGCTCGGTTCATCCGTTTCTGTGACGCATTCCACGTTCCATTGGTGACCTTGGTTGACACCCCGGGCTTTCTCCCCGGTGTCGATCAGGAGCACGGTGGGGTGATCCGACACGGTGCAAAGCTCCTGTTTGCCTATGCCGAAGCGACGGTGCCCAAGGTGTCGTTGGTACTGCGCAAAGCCTACGGTGGTGCCTATATCGTGATGAGCTCCAAGCATCTACGTGGCGATCTGAATCTCGCGTGGCCTGACGCGGAAATAGCCGTCATGGGCCCAGAGGGGGCCGTGGACATCATCTTCCGTCGTGAGCTCTTCGAGGCCGAAGACTCTGATGCTCGCCGGGCTGAGCTGACCCGCGACTATCGCAGCCAGTTGGCAAATCCCTTTGTGGCGGCGGCACGCGGGTATATCGACGATGTCATCTTGCCGTCCGAGAGTCGGGCCCGCATCCTTGAGGCCCTGGCCGTGCTCCGCGACAAACGGGCGGCGACGCCTAAACGCAAACACGGCAATATCCCACTCTAGATGAGGACTCGACTATGAAAGTGTTGGTTGCCAACCGTGGTGAGATCGCTGTTCGTGTTCTGCGAGCCTGTCGCGAGCTGGGCTTCTCAAGCGTTGCTGTCTACTCCGAAGGGGATCGCCAGGCTTTGCACACACGTTACGCTGATGAGGCCCGGCTCATCGGACCAACTCCAGCGGGCCAGAGCTATCTCTCGATCCCGGCACTGCTCGGGGCGGCAAAGGACGCTGGTGTTGATGCGGTGCATCCTGGGTACGGTTTTCTATCGGAGAATGCCGAATTCGCTGCGGCGGTCGAGTCGGCAGGGATGATCTTTGTTGGTCCGCGGCCTAGGACCTTGGAGCTTACGGGGGATAAGCTTGCGGCTCGCAGCATCGCGCGCAAGGCCGGATTGCCCGTGCTGCCCGGCCCAGATCGTCCTCTGGATGGCGTACCGTCTGCAGAGGCTCTCGCATCCTTTTCCTTTCCAACGCTGGTTAAGGCCATTGCCGGTGGTGGGGGGCGCGGCATCCGACTCGTGCGGCATCCGGAGGAGCTTGGCGCGATGGTGGTGGCGGCTTGTCGGGAGGCTCAGGCAGCCTTTGGCGATGGACGGGTCTATTTGGAACCGCTGGTAGAGGCTGCTCGGCACATCGAGGTGCAGATTATTGGTGATGGAGCTGGCAAGGTCCTCTTTCTGGGAGAACGGGAGTGCTCGATCCAGCGGCGCCGTCAGAAGCTCATCGAGGAGTCACCGGCTCCGGGTCTCTCCGACGAACAACGGGCCTTCATTGTTGATGCAGCTGTGCGATTGGGAAGGGCGTTGGACTATCGTAGCCTGGGCACCGTGGAATTTCTTCTTGATGCCCAAGGCTGCTTCCACTTTATCGAGATCAATCCGCGGATTCAAGTAGAGCATCCGGTCACGGAGATGGTAACGGGCTACGATTTGGTCCGAGAACAGCTATGTCTGGCGCTTGGTGCTCCGCTCCGTCTAAAGCAGGAGGAGGTGGTGCCGAGGGGCGCTGCCATTGAGGCGCGGGTTGTGGCGGAGAACGCAGATGAGGGCTTTATGCCGACCATCGGCGAGATCACCTACTTGAAGGAACCTGGCGGTCCTGGCGTCCGAGTTGACAGCGCCCTGTATCAAGGACTGCAGGTGACTACAGATTATGATTCCCTACTCGCCAAGGTAATCGCCTGGGGTGAAACACGCGATGTAGCCATAGGACGACTGCGGCGGGCGTTGCACGAGCTCCAGATTGGCGGCGTGGTTACGAATGTTGCGTTCCTACTGCACATCTTGGAGAGTGAGGACTTCGTGCAGGGCAACGTGGACACAACTTTTGTCGATCAAGTCGAGCCACAGCCGAAAGGTTTGGCGTCGCTGTTGGCGCGGGATGTCGCCGCTGCAGTGGCGTTTTTAGCCCATCGCCGGCGCGGCCAGTCGACACCGGCTACTGCGGGCTCTGGACAGACGAACTGGCGACGGGCGGGGTGGCAAGAGCAGATGTAGATCGCCGAGCGTAGGCACTGAACGGCTCATAAGATTAGACATAACGGGGAAGGATCATATGACACGGTATGCTGTTTCGGTGGGAGATCGAGACTACCACGTAGAGGTGCGGGATGCTGCTTTGTGGGTTGACGGAGAGCCTGTCGCGTGCGAGCTGACCTCCCTAAATGGGAATGGGTTGCATCTCCTCCGTCAAGGGACGCGGAGCACTGAGATCTACTTCCAGATGATCGGCGATGACGACTATGAGGTGCTGGTCGACAGTCAGCGCCTGGTGGCGCGGGTTCACAATCCACAGCGTAGGTCGCGTCGAACTGAGATGCAGGCGGCGCCGGGGGCTGTCTGTGCTCCGATGCCAGGCTTGGTCATCGATGTCCTGGTCGAGGTCGGTCAGGAGGTTGAGCAAGGGGAGGTTCTCCTGATCCAGGAGTCAATGAAGATGCAGATGCAGATCCGCTCACCGATTATGGGCCGAATCAGCGCGCTTCAGGTCAAGCCAGGTGATCAAGTAGAGAAGGGGACACTCTTGGCTCGGATTGTCGGGGATAACGGTGATGTGAACAATAAGGGAGATGGTAGATGATCCGGAAGCAGGCTATCGGCACTCTTGATAGCGGATGGCTGGCGCTGAGCGATGTCGCCATTGTAGTGGCTGCAGCATATCTTATCGCGCTGAGCGCGCACTTGCAGATACGGCTGCCGTTCACGCCCGTGCCGGCGACGCTGCAGACCTTGGTGGTGTT
>PWVB01000525.1 GCA_003562365.1 Anaerolineae bacterium | reverse complement strand
CATCTGGAATGAGATTCAAAAGCAGAATTTATGCGGGTTACTTATGATCAAAGAGGCTGCACTTCAATTCTTCATGATTTTTTGTTGTTTTATTTTGAAGCTATGGCTTATTTTCTCAAATCTTAAATTCATATGCACCCTGTTTTAAGGTGCCGTATATACCTATGGATGGCTGGGCCTCGGAACAGCCGACCTATAAGCCGGAGGCGTTGATGACGACCGGGGTGTTGATGGTGTTGATGCTCCTGTCTCGCTTGGGGGCCTGGCCTCAGATCAACCAACTGTTGCGAAACAAGGCCCCCCAGCGCCTTGAGCAAGCTCGAGCCGGGCAACAGCGTGCGCTTCGAAACCGATGCGCAAGTGGAGATTGGGCAAGACCTGCGCTGGGTGAACCAGATCGCCTACGCCGACAGCGACGTACGGGAACACAGCCTGGCCGTGCTCCCATGCTCGGAAACCAGACCGAATCAGAGGCAGGAGCGCCAGACCACCCGCGTCAAGTGGGTCACTAACTTCACGGTCAAAGCCATCATCGTTGTCACGGTAGCTAATCAAGGAGGACGCCTGAGCTGGAGGATTGATAAACGTACAGAAGAACGGTGGATACCCGTTAGAGCACCGCCGCAGTGAAGCCCCGACTGCCAGCAAGGTCTTCTATCTGCTGCTCCAAGTGGTGCACATCCTGGCTCAGCCGATGGAACGGGCAGTCTCTTTCGCCCGGCCTTATCTGACGGCGTCGGCTCGGCCAAGAACCTCGCCTTCCGGCTGCTGGAAGCGTAGCGCAACCTGTAGCTCAGCACCGCGGCCTTCCGGCGGATGCTGGATGTCCACGTCCAGATTCGTTTTGCCCGGCCGGGATACGCGCTCCAATCCTCCGCGCGCATACGCTGCTTCTTGCTGATCCGTGTTCCCCATCCGTGGGCTGGTTGGTGCCTTCGCGCCGGATCTCTCTTCTTTCCCGCCGACGATCCCTAGCATCTCTCAGGCCTGGCTCCGCTGCCTCGCCGATTCTTCAGTGGTGAGCCAGCGTCGAGAACCTGGACAAAGACGCGGTTCCTCCTATACTTTTCGCATTATTACATACGATGTGCGCTACGATGTGGGTGCACTTGCACAATAGAGGGAGTGAACAATGCAACGGGTTCAATTTCCCGGGCGGGGCAAGGTGGCGATTGTCCGGACGACACCGGAGACAGTTCTTGACGACTATGCTCGGGTGATGGAGCTGGCTGGCTACAGAGAGGTCTTGCCGAAGAACAAAACGACGCTGCTGAAGATCAACATCTCCTGGCAAACATGGTATCCTGCGTGTTCTACCACGCCGTGGCAGCTCGAGGGCGTGATTCGTGTGTTGCAGCGTGACGGATATGAACTCGTCGGGGTGCACAACGACACGGTGGTTGTTGATACCAGCGATGGCGAAGCCAACAACAAGCAGCGGTATGTGACCGATACTTATGGCGTGCCCTGCGTCTACATCTACAAGCCTGAGGTAAGATGGGTCCGTTATGAGCCACCGCGTCCCTTCCTGGTTCTGGATGAGGTCTATCCAGAGGGGGTTCATATTCCCGAGTTGCTGATGGGGAACAATGTCATTCAACTGCCCACGGTGAAGACCCATGTCTTCACGACCATCACTGGTGCGATGAAGAACGCCTTTGGCGGCCTGCTGGGACGCAGACGACATTGGACGCATAGTGTAATCCACGAGACCCTGGTGGATCTGCTGATGATCCAGCAGGCGATCCATCCTGGTCTTTTTGCTGTGATGGATGGCACCTTCGCCGGCGATGGCCCGGGTCCTCGGGCGATGCATTGGCACGAGAAAAACGTTCTATTGGCTTCGGCAGATCAGGTCGCCATCGATGCTGCCTCGGCGATGCTTCAGGGATTTGATCCCCGAACCATTCCTTTCTTGCGCATTGCTCACGAGCTCGGACTCGGTGTGGGCGACCCGCGCGAGATTGAATTTGTGGGTGACGAGGATGCAACGGCAGAACGCTGGGCCTTCAATCAGGAAGACACCTTTGCCAGCCGCGGCCAGAAGACGATCTACCATGGGGCCTTGAAGCCCTTAGAAACGCTGTTGTTGCGAAGTCCTATCGTCCCGTGGTCCTACTTTGCAAGCAACTTCTATCACAACGTCTACTGGTATCCGGTCGTCGGGCGCCGCCGTGTGGAGGCGGCACTGAAAACGCCGTGGGGACAGCTCTTCGAGCAGTACGGTGCCGATGCAGGACTCGAAGGGGCGGTGTTGCCTACGGTGGAGACCAAGACGCTTCTGCAGGGCTTGGGCGCACTGGCCGGGTTTGCGGCACTCGTGGGAGGGGGGATTGGCTTGCTCAACACGCTCTCTTCCCGTCACTAGACTCACCAGCCCATAAGAATCGATCAAGAACCTTGCCTGCAGTTACGTTGACTCTGCGCAGGGAAGTCAATACTGTCGCGCACCCTTATATCCCGCCTGCCTGACTGTATCCGCTTGCCCGAGCCGCGCACGTCGCCCTGGTAGAAGAGCCGCACAACGAGATGGACTTCTCCTACCTTGTGCACTTCTGCGGGCAAGCGGATCTTTCTGTTTTGTGGCTTTTTCCCGGGGGGACGGCCCTTGTCGAAGTGTTCCGGCTTGCTCTATCCTCGTGTCTGTTACTGCCGCGGCTGAGGCGGTGGCCCCGGCTCGTAGTCGTGCACGAAGTGGAGCTCTACAGGGAAAGCCTCCGGTCCAGGCGCGACACCGGTTGCCAGCCAGCCAGCCAGTCAGTCATCCATCGTTTCGAACAACGCCAGCATCTGATGCTCCGTGAAGTTGCAGTGGCCCGGCAAGTCGGAGTAGACGCGGGTTAGTAGGGCCTTGTGTCCGTGTGGATGCCATCAGATCGGCACATACGGCCGTGTCCTCAACAGGAGTGATCCCGTCGGCCACGTTGTGGGCCAGCAGGATAGGGCCACGCGCTCGATCGCTGTAGCTACTCACTCGGCGAAGATGGGCCAAAGCCCGAGGCTCTGCCCGGATGCCGGTCATCGCGCTCATAGGCGTGAGCATTCCGTCGAGAGCCATCGTTGGGTCAGGATATTGGAGGTAAGCCCGGTCGGCATCGCTAAGGGAGTAGACATAGCAGACGTTCTGGGAGATACGGCCGCGAGTCTCGGCCTCAAGCTCGGTTCGCCAATGCGTTGAGAAGTACACGTTGGCGATCACCGCTCCAGGCGCAGGAACTGGTCCTGGGTAGTAGTCGTCGTCCTGTGGGAGGTCATTCACAAGATGAATAAACTCCCGGCGGGCGCGGCTGGCAGGATAGTTCGGCCAATTCCACCGCTGACCCGGAACCGACGGAGTGCCGAACAGTTCCGGATACAGTCTGCGAAACCAGATCTCGCTGTAGAACTCGACATCATCCCGCATATCCCCCACCTTGCCCCCGGCGTCGTCCCACCCAAAGGCCGCGTCGTAAGCTAGGGCCTGGATGCCTACTTCCGCTTCTATAATCATGAGCGGTACCATTAGAGTCTGGACTATGCGGTGCCGGCCGTGGTGCACTTCGCTGTTAAGGAACCGGAACCTGGAACGTGCTGATCCACCTTATTTTTCCCATTTCGTGGTCTTGACAATGGGGAGCACCTCAGTCGACTGGTGCCAAGCAGTAGGGCAGGTGCAACATCTGTCTACGAGATCTGCCATCGCGCTTATGTCAATTGTTGCGCTATCCCAAAGACGCGCCCCGATTGCATTCGTCGTAGAGGAAGCTATACTGACCGGAGTCAAGGTTGACCAAGGTCAATCTCGGCGCAATGGGAGCCAGGTCGTGCATTGACGGATTATAGAGCGGGAGCCAGCGCTGATGACCGAATCACAGATAGACGAGCCGACCCGTTGGGAGCGTCGTAAGGAGTCGACATATCGGCGGTTGTTGATGGTCGGTGAGGAGCTCTTCCGAACCCAGGGGTTTGATGCGACCACGGTCGAGGAGATCGCGGTCGCTGCCGATGTTGCCAAGGGCACGTTCTTCAACTACTTTACCAGCAAGGAGAAACTTCTGGGTGAGTTGCTCTATCTGCGGACGGAGCCTCTGCTTGCCTCACCGCCGGGCGACCAAGCATCGGCTGTGGAGCGCATCTGGTTGCTACTGCAGGACGTAAGGCGTGAGTTATTGCCCTACGCACACCTCTTCCAGCGTATGCTGGCGTACGCGATGTCGCATCCGAAGCCCGAACCTCCGCCGGAATCTCATAGGACGCTGGGGCAAGCTGTCGCGCATCTTGTTCGTGAGGGCCAACGCCAGGGAAGCTTCCGCGTCGAGGGCGATCCGGATGTTGCTGGAGCGCTGATTGCGACCTATTTCTTCCGGCTCTTGCTGCTGGAGTGTGTATGCGATTCGATAGGCAAGTTTTGCTGGGCGGACCAGATGCGAGCTGGGTTGGATCTAGTCTATAATGGTCTAATCGTTGACAAAAAAGAAAGCTAAGCGCGACGCGCCTCCCACCAATTTTTAACCATGTGTTGACAATCTTGAGCACCCATGGTACTCTTTTTGCGAGCATCCTAACCTACCTTGGAGGGCTGAGAAGATGACAGGCCGATCTCGAAATGAGCGGATGATTGAACGACTGCGAGAGCTTCAGGTCAGCAGCCCCGACGTTGAAGCTGCCGCGATCATCAGCGTGGATGGGTTGCCGATAGCGACGTCACTCCCCCAGAGTGTTGAGGAGGATAGGGTTGCTGCGATGTCTGCTGCGATGCTGTCTCTTGGAGAGCGCATTGCTGGTGAGCTCGGGCGCGGCTCGCTGGATGAGGTCTATGTTCGCGGTGAGAGAGGCTATGTGATTCTGCGTGCCGTTGGAGAAGAAGCGGTGCTCACGGTCCTGGCGCGCCAGCAGGCGAAACTGGGGCTACTCTTCCTGGATATGCGTCGTGCCGCGGACGAGTTCGCGGCGATTCTCTAGATCTCTCCCGCGAGCATTTCTGTGTAAAGCCTGTCTAGTGGTCTCATTTGGTTTTGTCTAGGGCACCAATGGTAAGTGAGCATCGGGCCCGCTTTATCGGTAAGGAGACCTGCGGTGGCCAGCACACCTGAACTTAGTGGCCTATATTACCCTAATCGATTCCTCTTAATTCTGTTTGACGCCCTTGAGGAGATTATGGGGCGTAACGGTCTGAACGCGATCCTCAACATGGCTGGCCTCTCTCAGTTTATCGACAATCCTCCGCCTGACAATATGGAAAAGGGCTTCGACTTTGCCTATATCTCGGCGTTGAACCGGGCCTTAGAGGAGATGTACGGTCCTCGGGGGGGGCGTGGCTTGCAGCTGCGATTGGGGCGAGTGCTCTTTGCTCAGGGGTTGGCGAACTTCGGCGCGCTGGTTGGGGCCAGTGATCTGGCGTTTAAGGTATTGCCCCTCCAAGCTAAACTGAAGGCCGGCTTACCGGCGGTGGCGAAGGTTTTCGATTCCCTTAGTGACCAGACCTCCTACGTGCGCGATCCCGGTGGCGAGCAGTATCATTACATCATTGAGCGCTGCTCGATGTGTTGGGGGCGTAGCGTCGCGCGTCCTGGCGGTTTCATCGCTGCCGGTATCATCGAGGAGTCGCTGCGCTGGCTGAGCGGAGGACAGACGTTCCGGGTCGATCAGATGACGTGTATGGGGATGGGGCACAACAATTGTACCTTCCAGGTCTACAAGGAGCCCATCGGCTAAGCGGCTTGCCTGTTGCTAGCGGGTTGGTGCATGGGGAGATCGGACATGTCATCATCGGATGCAGTTTCGGTGGATCGTGACGAGGGCCATCGTCATATCCTCATCGTTGAGGACGAGGCCAGTACCGCAGAGATGCTCTCTGCCTATTTTGTCTCCCTGGACTATGAGGTTTCGCATACTGGATGGGGACGCGACGCAGTTGAGATGGCGGCAGCGATTCAGCCTGACCTCGTTATTCTGGATATCCACCTGCCGGACATCGATGGATACGAAGTCTGCTTGCAGCTTCGGGCTCACACACGAACCGCAATGACACCAGTCATATTTCTGACCGAGCGGCGTGAGCGGGTTAATCGCCTGACCGGGCTGGAGCTGGGCGCAGTGGATTATATTACCAAGCCTTTTGATGTGCAAGAGTTGCGCTTCCGGGTGCGGAACTCGCTGCGGCGTACGACGCGCGAGACCTTGCTGCACCCCGTCACGGGCTTGCCAACTTCTGACCTGGTTGCTGAGGAGCTCAGACGGGTCGCCGAAGACCCGGGTATGGTGATAATGGGGGTCACGATCAAGGGAATGGCCGCGTTCAGCGAAGCCTATGGGTTTGTAACCCACGATGATGTGTTGCGTGCCGTCGCCTTGATCCTTCGGAACACCACCCCTGACTCCGGGAGCCGAGACTTCTTTGTCGGACAGATCGATCCCTATCAGTACGTCCTGGTGACGCCAGCCGGACAGATGGCGGATCTGGTCAAGGACCAGCTGTACCAGCGTCTTAGTGAAGCCGCCTCTTTTTTCTATCCCCATCTCGATTGGGAGCGCGGAACACGCAGCGATGGGTCGGATATTCCGCGGCTCGAATTCGATATAGCGCTGTTGCCCCTAACATCCGTCTCGCAGCCCGACGCCCTCAAGACGCTGCGCGGCCTCCTCGGCTCTGACGACTGAGTTTGCGTTGCTGCCGGCGAATACTGCCGGCATCCCAATTGCCTCCATAGATTTCTCCGCAGGGGACTCCCCGTTTTAACGGGGAGGGGAATGCGGTTCCCCTGTGCATTCCGTAAGGTTGACCGTAGTTCATTTCGCGGTACAATACGAGTATGAACAAGACACAGACCAGCGTCCGATTGACACAAGAAGCGATTAGATTGCGCGAACTACTGGCAGCGGAGTT
>PWVB01000409.1 GCA_003562365.1 Anaerolineae bacterium | reverse complement strand
TTTTATGAGGCAAATAGAGCCTCACAACGAGGTCGAAGTGGGGACAGAAGGGCGTATAGAGCCCAAAAACAAGGCCCGAGTGGGGAATGGGTGGGTTGAACGATCAGCGCTGGTGCTGCTCCACCCTGACGGGCTCTTCCGCCCTGACAGTGCGAAGAACTGAGATTCTTCATTGCTGAGACCAACCAAAAGGACTTGACTTAGAACAAATGTGCGTCTATAATTGGGATAGTTGGGTTACTTGGGAAAATAGTGCGCCGACGCATTGAGCGCCCAATCCTGCATTCAGGAGGTTAAGATGGCACAGAAGACGGAGCTACCTGAGCGACAGAGAAAGGTCTTGACCTGCATTGAGGGGTATGTGGCGGAACACGGTTTCCCCCCCACTGTTCGAGAGATCGGCGAAGCCATCGGCGTGAACTCAACATCCTTGGTCGCCTATTATCTCAAGCGACTGGAGGAACGCGGGCTGATCAACCGCGAGCCTGCTATGTCGCGGGCAATTCAGTTGACCCCGTCCGCAATAGAGGAGATCGGCGTTGAGATCAACGACGAAGAGCTTCTGCCGGTGCCCTTCCTGGGCTATATTGCTGCCGGCGCCCCCATCAACGTCGAAGCATTTCCAGGCAACGAGACGATTGAGATCAACCGGGCTATTTTTGGGCGAGATACCTCCGATCTCTTCGCTCTCAAGGTCCAGGGGACCTCGATGGTAGATGCGCTGATCAACGACGGGGACACTATCGTGCTCCAGCATCAAGAGACGGTGGAGAACGGCCAGATGGCAGCCGTATGGCTGAAGCGCGAGGAAGAGACAACGTTGAAGAAAGTCTACTACGAGGGTAAGCAGATTCGGCTCCAGCCTGCAAATCCTACGATGGATCCGATCTACGTCCCGGCCGACGATGTTGAGATTCAGGGTAAGGTGGTGCTCGTCATCCGTAAGCTGACCTGACCTTGAGCCCCAGAGCCCTGCAATCAAAACTTACCGACAATGAGACGAAGACAGCACTGCGTTGACAACCATGGGGGGTTATGCTACACTGGCAGAATAAGCCCTAACCAGGAGGTACCCTATGGTTGAGCCTCAAGAGCCCATCAAAGTTGTCTGCATCGAAGATGAACCCGAGATGATCGAGCTCATCAAACTCATATTGGGGCGCCGGGACTTCGAGTTGATCGGTGCCGTCGGCGGTCGCGAGGGGTTGGGCACAGTGCGCAAGATCAAGCCCGATCTGGTCCTGTTGGATCTGATGATGCCCGATATGGACGGCTGGGAAGTCTACCAGCAGATCAAGGCAGACGAGGAGTTAAGGGATATTCCGGTTATTGTCGTGACGGCCAAGGCTCAAAGCATCGACAGGGTTCTAGGGCTGCATATCGCCAAGGTCGATGATTATGTCACCAAGCCATTTGGACCTCAGGAGCTGCTAGCCAGTGTCAAGAAGGTACTCAACCTCGAAGACTGATAGGGACCTCGCTTCCGATGCTTCTGAGTTTGAGGTCTGCGGGCCCGAAGCGATTGTCCAGGACGAAACTTCAGCTTCGGATACGCTGGGGGAGTCAGTGCTCAACAAACCCTTAGCCTAAGCAGGATCTTATGGAGCGATGCCGTGGCTCGAACTGATCGATACAGGATCGTCTATATTGAAGACGACCAGGATATGGTTGATCTGGTGAGTATGATCCTGGACGCTGAGCGGTTCGACCTCGTTGGCGCAGCTGATGGCAACCAGGGCTTGGCACTGATGCACGAGAGCCGCCCAGACCTGCTCCTCCTGGATCTGATGCTCCCCGATATGGGAGGATGGGCTGTTTATCAGCAGATGAAGGATGATGCCAGCCTTAGCACTATCCCAGTGATCGTCATCACTGCCCAGAACACCCCTATAGACCGCCTTCTCGGAGAGCACATCGCGAAGGTCACAGTTTATCTCACCAAGCCCTTTAGCCCCAGTGAGTTACGTGCAGCTGTGGGGAGCGTCTTGAGCACCACCACATGATCCCTGGGCTTGAGAGTTGATGGTGCCACAACCCTGCGCAACGCCGGAAGAGCCCGGTCGGGAGTTTGACCGTATACCGGCGGCCAGCCTTCTTGCGATCGGCAACGAACTGCTCAATGGTGAAATTCGCGACATTAACTTGCACACGCTCAGCCGGCGGCTGACTCGGCTGGGGTTTAATGTCAGGCAAGCAGCCATCGCGCAGGATACCATATCAGACATCACTGCCAGTCTGAACTTCCTACTGTGTAGAGAACCGGATCTGCTGATCTGCTGCGGCGGACTGGGCCCCACTGAGGACGATCGAACCCTTATGGCGCTGGCACAAGCGTTGAGCCGTCCGCTGGCGCCAAGCGCCACAGCCCGGCGCCTGATCGAATCCCAATACAAAAGCCTTCAGGCGCAGGGCTATTTGAACCATCGGGGGCCCGAGGAGGCCCGCAGCAAGATGGCTCGACTGCCCGAGGACGCCAAGCCGCTGCCGAATCCCGTTGGCACCGCGCCAGGCGTCAAGTTGCAGCATGGCAGGACCCTGATCTATGTACTGCCTGGTGTGCCTGCCGAACTCGAAGCCATCTTCGATGCATCGATCATCGCTGAGCTACAAGCGCGATTTGAGCTGGGTGTGTGGGTCGAAGGTAGCCTTCGTGTGCACGTCGATGATGAGGCGGAGGTCGCTGCACCTCTCCGTGAGGTACAAGGCCAGCATTCGGCTGTCTACCTTAAGTCATTGGCGCAGCCTTTTCCGGCGGCAAGCCGCGAGGGGCTGCGGATCATCGCCGCCGCCCTGGCGCGGGAAGAGGAAGCTGCGGACAAGGCGGTCGAAGATGCACTATACGACTTGCGTCGCAAACTGGAAGACGCCGGCTTGCAGGTTAGCGATATGAATAGGAGAGAAGATGACACTGGAACTGAAAGCTGTACCGATCGATAAGCCAGAACCGATCAACATCATCCTGGGACAGTCCCATTTCATCAAAACGGTAGAGGATCTCCACGAGGCGCTCGTGACGGCGGTCCCCGGCATCCAGTTTGGACTGGCGTTCTGTGAGGCGTCAGGCGAAGCCCTGGTGCGCTGGAGTGGTACTAGCGACGCTATGATCGAGTTGGCAAAGCAAAACGCTTACACTTTAGGCGCGGGGCACAGCTTCATCGTCTTTCTCGATGAAGGTTACTATCCCATCAACGTAATCAACGCCATCAAAATGGTGCCCGAGGTCGTGCATATCTTCTGCGCTACGGCAAACCCAGTAGAGGTCATCGTGGCGGAGACGGCGCAGGGTCGCGGTATCCTAGGCGTCGTCGATGGTGTGAAGCCGCAAGGACTCGAGGGTGCAGCGGAAATTACCTGGCGCAAGGACCTCTTGCGCACGATTGGCTACAAGCTTTAGCGTTGCCTCCGCCGTCCAACGGTATCCTGGGAACAGGACCGGGTGCAGATCCAACCCCAAGCGTGGCGACCAACGGATGATACAGTACTTCAGGCCTGACCATAAGGGAGAAAGGCATCCACGAGGGGAGTGCTGATGCAGTGGCTGGATTTAGTCGCCCGCGACCCGGTGCCGTGGTTACTGGATCCTGGCAATCCCTCGGCACGATTCCAAACGCTTAAGCACATCTTCAGGAAGCCGCGCGAGGTGCTGGACACCGAGCAACAGCATATACTGACCTGGCAGCCGGTTGAGATGCTACGGCGCCACTGGGGCAACCACAACTTCTGGGGGCGGGCAGGCAATCCTTACTACGGCGGTCCTCTGGGCAACTTTGGGACACTGTATCTCCTCACTCAGCTGGGCGCTCCTACGTCACACGAGGTGGAACCTACATGCGAGGACCTACTGTCAAAAGGACGTCGTCCGGATGGGCTCTTCGCCCCGGAGGGTGTGAGCTCCGCGCCCTGGCTCTGCTATACGGGAATCGCCCTGCAGATTCTGGAACACTTTGGATACGGTGACGACCCCCGGGTGCTCACCGCCTGGGCGACCGTGCTGAAAACCCTGCAGCAGGCTCCCGAGGATCTTAACTGTGACATAGACAATCGCGACTGCCGAGCGGGGGCGGTCAAGCTGCTCAGGGCCTGCATCCACCGGGAACAGGGGTTGGGAGTGCCGACCGACGAGGAGATCATCGAGCGACTCTGCACCCACCTTCTCCACCACCGCTATGATTGGCGGCGAGACGATGCCGATTGGCTGCGCATGCGGTTCCCAAGATTCTACGACGCCGACCTTGTCGAGTGCCTGCACGTGCTGGCACATACCCGCTATAGAGATCATCCAACAGCACAGGATATGGCCAAACAGATGCTGACCCTGCAGGACGCGAGCGGACGATGGTCAAAACTTAAGGCAACGCCCATTACAGTTGAGGAGCGGTTGCATCAACCCAGCCGTTGGCTCACCTTTGAAGCAATCCACACGTTGATGCTACTATACGGAGATACGATGTATGCGCCCCGAAGACCAGCGTGATCATCGAGACCGCTACACGGTGGTGCCTCGCACCCTCATCTTCCTGACCCGAGGCAACCAGGTTCTGCTACTTAAGGGGGCCGCCAGTAAACGCTTATGGGCTGGCAAGTTCAACGGTCTGGGCGGACACCTAGAGCCTGGCGAATCCCCTTATCGATCAGCTCTGCGGGAACTAAACGAGGAGACTGGTTTAACCGTGCAAGATCTCCAGCTTCGTGGGATCGTGCACGTAACGCTACCTGCACCCCCAGGGGTCATGCTGTTCGTCTTTGTTGGTGAAGGCAGCGACGGCGAACTTAGGCCTTCGGAGGAAGGCACCCCACTGTGGATTGACCGGGAGCAGCTGGCTTCTTTGCCGGTGGTGGAAGACCTGAAGGAACTGCTTCCTAGAATTCTGAGACCCGGCCCGGTGGTCTTCGCCCACTATAACGTGACCGAGGTCGGGCTGAGAATGACCTTTGATCGGTGACAAACACTTGACAACAAGAATGCTCCCCTTATAATTTGGCCGTTGACATTCATAACAGCTTAGTGTCTGTCACTGTACCCATAGTCAGGTCAGATCTATCTCCTGGAGGAAGCGTAATATGCAGAAATATGAGTGCACAGTATGCGGTTACATCTATGACCCCGAGGTTGGCGACCCTGACGGCGGGATCGCGCCGGGAACGCCGTTTGAGGAGATCCCCGACGATTGGGTCTGCCCGGACTGTGGTGTTGAGAAGGATTGGTTCGAGCCTTACCAGGACTGAGCGTCACTGAACGCTGCACCTTCTCATTTCCAGTCCACACCTTTGGTGTGGACTTCTTTATCGACAGGGACGTGAGGCATCGGTTATGGAAACCGCCGCAGACTTCGAAGCGCTGCTGAGGCAGGTTGAGGCTATCGTCTACAGCGAAGCTCCGATCCTGGAGAGATTGGGGGATATCTGCACTCTGCTGCGTGACCGGGTATCCCACTATGACTGGGTCGGGTTCTACCTTGTGGACCCTCAAGCACCACGCCAGCTGGTGCTCGGCCCTTATGCTGGTACCCCCACCGAGCACACACGAATTCCCTTCGGCAAAGGGATCTGCGGTCAGGCCGCCGCTACCGAACAGCCGTTCATCGTCCAGGATGTCTCGCAAGAGACCAATTATCTGTCCTGCAGTGCTGACGTGCGCTCAGAGATCGTGCTGCCCCTGCTGAGAGAAGGGAAGGTGCGCGGCGAACTGGACATCGACTCTCACGCCCTCGCTCCCTTCACCGACGCGGATCGGCGCTTTCTTGAGCGGGTCTGCGAAACCATCGCAACGCTCGTCTGATGGGAGGTTGCAAGCGTCAGGCTTCAGCGGATACTTCCCGACTAGACGGCGCGCCGTTTATCGCGCTCAAGGACGTGCCCCTGCTGTCTTATGACGACACAGAGCCTGCGCGACTCACCTGGACATTAGCCTATGGACAGCAGTGGGCGCTGATAGGACCAACGAGCGCCGGAAAGTCTCTGTTAGCACGGGTCATTGCCGGTCTAAGACGGCTACCCGGAGGTGAGATCCGCTACCATTTCTTGGAGGACCCGTCGGCGGGAGCAACCCCGGTCGACCTTGCTCAAGTTCGCAGGGCCATTGCCTACGTCGTCTTTGACAACCGCGCCCGCAGAAACACCGACTTCCATCAGTCACGCTGGCATGCGAGCCTTGAGGCGCAATCCCCCACCGTCGACAAGTATCTGTCTTCCGACTCCCTGGAGCAGCGGAATCCCTATAAGGTAGCGCCTCACCGGTCCGACGTCAGTGCGGGCTTCCCGGCGTGTAGACACCGCGTGGTGAGCCATCTGGCACTGACCCACCTCCTGAACCGACACCTTCACCACCTCTCTGATGGAGAGGGGCGCAGAGTGGAGATCGCCCGAGCATTGCTGAGGCGTCCGAGCCTGCTTATTCTCGACGATCCCTTTACCGGGCTGGACGGACACTTCAGAAGACAGCTCCACACACTGATCGGTGGCTTGATGCAACAGGGAATGCATCTTCTCTTTGTGGCGTCCGATCCAGCAGAGCTCCCCGGTGGCATTACCCACGTGCTGGCGATCGAACAAAACCGCGTCGTCGCCCAGGGACCGCGGTCGCAGATCACGCACCGATTTCCACCGGCGAAGACTGGCCCGGCTACAACCGCACCGAAAGCTGACCCAGCAGAGGCTGATTGTGATGCGCCAACGATCGTCGAGCTCCGGCACGTCAACGTCGTCCATAACGGCGTGGAGGTTCTGCGGAATGTCGACTGGACGGTACGGCGCGGTGAAAAATGGGCATTGATTGGGCCCAACGGTGCTGGCAAGAGCACGCTGCTCAGTCTGGTCCTTGGGGATCATCCGCAGGCCTATGCCAATTACGTTGAGCTTTTCGGCCGTCGGCGTGGCAGCGGGGATAGCATCTGGGAGATCAAGCGCCGCATCGGCTGGGTTGCGCCGGAGCTACACCGCTACACTCCGCTTACCGCAACCGTCGCAGAAGTTGTCGGGTCGGGATTCTTTGACACGTTGGGGCTCTATCGACGGCCGACAGATGCCCAGAGATCGGAGGCCGAGAGCTGGCTCAGGTGGCTGGGCCTCCTTAGCAACACCCAACGCGCCTTTCGCAGGCTGTCGGCGGGCGAACAACGTTTGGCCCTGGTGGCCCGCGCATTGGTTAAAACACCCGAACTCCTGATCCTCGACGAGCCCTGTCAGGGGCTTGACCCAGTGCATCGAGCCCGCGTCATCGCCACCCTGGAACGGCTCACCGAGGCGACGCCGACCGCGATGATCTACGTGACCCACAAGCCAGAGGAGTTCCCGAATACCATCACACACCTCCTGGCGTTGCATCAGGGACAGGTCGTGCGCCGCGTCGCGCTGTCGCGAGCCCTCGAACCACAGGTCTGAGAGCTAGGGCCTTGCATAGATGGTTCAGATAAAAAGCGAGGAGGTAGCGAAGGGATCTACGATATCGTCCACACCCCCAAAAGCTGCCAAGACCTCTCGGTAGACCGCCTCGAGTTCGTCTCTGCCCTCCGGTATCAGGGTGCTCAGCAGCAGGGCTGGGAGCTCATTGTGCAACCACTGACGCACAAAGTGCGGCGGGACCCCGAGTCGCTTACAGGGCCAGATGATCATGTCGGCGGTGAGATCGGCGCGATCAAGCCGACCAAAGGCCGTCACCGGCTGGCGATTGTAGGTGCTCCGGTTGATCACTCCAAGTCGCGCCCCGCTCAACACAGCCTCAACAACCATGACAGCCTCCACGGCGTGTCGATAGTAAGCAGTATCAGATAGGCCCGCGAGCTGCGGATCTGACAGAAAGACAGCCGCCGCCGAGCGACGGCTGAAGAGCTTATAGCCGGAATGGTAGTCCGGCACCTGCTCTAGCAGTGTCGCGTACTCTAACCGTAGCGGCACACCCACTACGGCCGCATGGTAAGCAAGGGCGTGGGCCAGCATCCGATCTGCCAGATCCTCCAATTCCCCGCGCAATAGCCCCATAGGTCGATGGCGGGAGATGCGCCGGCCCAGCATCAGCAACCGGTCGTCCCCTGTCTGATCGACAATGTGCTCGGCGGCACGGACGAAGTTGAGCATCTCATTGGGGAAGTGATCGCTGTCGCAGTCGATGACACCGATGTAAGCTGGGTCTCGTTGATCAATGAGCTGACGAGCGCCCTCGCGAACCCCCTGTAGCTTACCGCGGTTGACTGGAGAGATGGCGATTGTTACACCGTACGCTTCAGCCAGTTGCTGGGCCACCGCAGCGCCGTTCTCAGCGCCGTCCACGCTGAGACAGATTGACGCCGGATCCGCAATCTGCAGGCAGCACCCTGCAACGGTGTCATGCAGCAGGGCGATCACAGGATCTCGATCGACATCATTTGGCAGATAGACAGGGATCACAATGCCGGTGCTGTGCCGCAGCCGGTCCTGGCTTCGCTGGGCCGATCGCCCTGTCGGCTTTCCCGACATCAAAGGGATGACCCCGCACTCATTCGGGTATCAGCCGCACCGTTATCTCGCGGGGCCCATCCTTACGGGCGTCAAAGGTCCCAGCGATGATGTCGCCAGAGGGCAACGTCGCAGCGACGCTATGTGCACCGAAAAAACAGCGTAACCGCACCCCGCCATCCTGATCGGTGTTTGCACTCACTTTGGTACGCCACTCACCTTGGATCAGAGCCATCAGGCGTTCGTAGAGAGGTTTCGGCGACACATCGGCGCGCACCAGTCCGGCTGGTGCGCGCTGCCAGGCATGGTAGTCTGAGAAGTCCCACCAGGTAATGGCCTCAACGGCGGGGTGGCTGAAGAGCAGCGAGTAGAGCCGTTCGCCATACTCCGCCTGTGCAGCCTCGCCTTCCGACGTCGTCACCCATCCTGTCTGGGGCGTGTGCCAGTCCTTGTCATCCGCCGCCTTCAGTCGCCCGGAGAGGACGGTCAGCTCGGTGAAATGCAACGGCAAGCCAAAGCGCGCATAGGTCTCACAGACCTGCCAGGCACGCTCCAGCGACCAGGGGCCCTGATGCATATGGCTCTGGACGCCGAGGACATCAACGGGCGCACCCTGCTCGAGCAATGTCTCTACGAGGCGTTCAAAGGACTGGGAAATGTTGAAATCGTTATAGAGTAGGGTCGCATCGGGATTGGCCGCATGCGCCCAGTGCAGCGCCTTTGCCACCGCACCGGCGGCACCCTCACAGGCCACCCAGCGTCCTACAGCATTGTCAAAGCGCTGAGAGACGGTGGCCTCATTGAAGACATCCCAGATATCCACTTCCCCCTTGAACTGATAGGGAATGGTCCGCACACGAGCCTCCAATCGCCGCAGCACTTCTTCTTCATCGAGCTCAGCGGCCCAGTGAGGAAAGACCTCATGCCAGACCAACGGATGGCCCTTGGTGGTGATGTCGTGCGCCGCGCACCATGCGGCCATCTGGTGTAACTGTGCTTCCCGTGTCTGACCGGGTTCGGCCTCGTACATGCCCCAGTAGAAGGGCAGGGTGGCGTAGTTCAACAGATCCGCGTAACGAGTCTCATAGGCCGCTTGAAGCTCGGGATCCGCAATGGTGCGAACCTGGAAGGCATTACACCCAAACTTGAACGCATGGTTGACCAGCTCAACCCTGACCCCAGCCTGGGAGACGGGGTTGCTGCCGGCGTCCAGCAGCGAAAGAGAGAACTCGGCGCTGCGGATGTCCCTGATCCGCTCACCTTGAGACGCCATGAAAGTACCGAACCCGTCCATCGCATCACACCTCCTCGTTTGCTGCATAGGTAGTACCGGGAACCGACCGCGGCGGCCGGTGATCTGCCTGATAATGCGCCTCAAACGTCTCCGTCCGTGCGCCAATATACGGGCGCTGATTGGTCATAAAGCGATTGAGTAATCGGCAGCGCATATCAGCAACCCGATCGGCATAGGCGGGATCGTAGAATAGATTCGTCAGCTCCTGTGGATCGTTGACCAGATCGTAAAGCTCGCCAATGCCTAAATTCGGAAAGTGGACATACTTCCACTCGCGCGTGCAGAGCATGGCCACATAATCCCGTGATCCGGCATCCTGGGGCCCGTGCATCAGAGGGTTCATGTGCAGGTCAATCTCGGAGAAGGCGTCTGTCCGCCAATCCCGAATCTTATCCTCGGCAAGTCCCACCAAGCTCCGACCCTGCATCGTCCTGGGCGGCTCAATCCCAGCAACATCCAGGAAGGTTGCAGCCAGATCGATAGACTCCACCATATCGGCACAGACCATGCCTTGAGGGAAGCGCGGTGGGTAGCGGATGAGATACGGGACCCGCACGCTGACGTCGTAGAAGGTCACGCCGCTCTTGTGCAGCAATCGGTGATCGCCAAGATGGTCGCCGTGGTCGCTGGTGAAGGCAATTAGTGTATTGTCCAGCTGCCCGCGCTCCTCCAAGACCTTGAGGAGCTTGCCAATCTGATCGTCCACTAGCGTGACATTCCCATAGTAGTGCGCCTTGATCCTACGAATCTCGGCTTCGCTCAACTGGTGGTAGCCGCGCTCCCGCTGAAGCTGGTGTTGTGGGGGCTTGTCGACCATCTCCCCCTCTCGCCAAACCGGCGGTGGCACAAGATCAGGATCATAGAGCGTGTCATAGGGCTCGGGTGGATCGAAGGGGAAGTGAGGATTGGAGAAGGAGACCCACAAGAAGAAGGGCGCATCGACCTCTGCTTCAGCGGCTGCTCGCGTCTCCAACCAACGTGTGGCTCTGCGCCCGACAAACCCATCGATAGTCTGATCCGCTGAGAGCGCCTGCGTATAGGTTCCGAAGGGTCCTCGCTCGCCCCGTGCTTCGTGCTGGCGCCCGCTGAGACCTGCGGCCTCAAGATAGTCAGTATACTGGTTGTTAGCATCAGCTTTTCCCTCGACCAGATCGAGGTAGGTAAAGCCAAAAGGACCCCACTTTGGCATCATGTGCTGCTTGCCGATGCCGGCGGTGATGTATCCAGCGTTGGACAAATGCTGGATGAAAGTGTTGGCCTGCTCGTGCTCGGGTAAGCCCACACAGTTGATGTTGACGCCGTGCTCTGAGCAGTAACGCCCTGTCATGATCGCCATACGAGAAGGCATGCACATCGGATTTTGAACGTAGGCTCGATCGAATCGCACACCCTCGGCGGCAATGCGATCCATGTTCGGCGTTTGTATCACCGGGTTGCCGGCACAGCCCATACAGTCGAAGCGCTGCTCGTCGGTCGTGATGAAGAGAATGTTGGGTCGTCGATCAGGCATCGGCACCTCAATGGCGTTGGTCGATCTCAAAGGGGACTACATCGACGGTCTCCATATACCAGGTCAACATCCGCTCGCGGAGCTGTAGGAGCGTCTCGCGATACGCTGGATCGTTAATCAGGTTGCGGGTCTCCTGAGGATCACTACGGAGATCGTACAGCTCATCCGCCTCATAGAGACGGCGAATATACTTGAATCTATGGGTGCGGCACATAGTGGCTTTTGTGTGCCACGGCGCGGCGTCCGTCACCTGGTGCTTGATGCGCGGCCAGTAGAGGCTGGTCGAAGGATCCTCCATCGTCTCTACAGAAGGCAGCTCCATCGCCTGTGCCTCACCGCGAAGACGACCGCCCTCACAGAAAATGGTGTCGCGGTGCTCATCGGTCTCTCCCATCAAGATCTCGCGCAGACTCCGACCAAAGTGCCAGTAGCCTGGGTCGATACCGGCAAGGTCGTAGGCTGTCGCCGGGAAGTCGATGAGCTCCACCAATGCATCACTGACACCGGGCTTCACCGGCAGTGCCTTTGGTGGCTTCACAATGAAGGGCACGCGGACCAGCGCATCCTCGAAGGTGTTCTGGGTCTTCTCCACAATCCCATAGTCGCCAGTGTAGTCGCCGTGATCGGCAAAGACAAAGACCGCAGTGTCGTCGTAGAGGCCGGCTTCCTTTAGAGCCTCCATCAACAAGCCGAACTGGTGATCCAGGCGCGCGCACATCCCATAGTAGACGGCGCGCAGCTCGCGCCAGCGATCCTCCGTCCAGCTCTGGAGATTCTGAGACTCATAGATGGCTTGAAGCAGCGAGGACTTAGCCTCCCAGGTTTGCGGCGTTGGCGCCCGTGGCGGAAGCTTATCCCGATCGATCATACTGTACCAGGGCTCCTCAACTCCGTACGGGGGGTGGGGGTAGGTGAGCGGTAAATAGATACAGAGAGGCTGGGTCTGCGGCGCGTTCTTGATAAACTCGATAGCGCCCAGGACGTTGGCCCAGTCACTGTCGTAGTAAATCTCTTCCGCGCCAGTCTCAAGCTCCCCAACATAGAAAGAATAATACCTGTCGCTCCCAGGAGCTTGGCGCCACGCCGCCTGTCGATCGATCATCCACATAGGCTTAGGCGGTCGCGACGGCTGATACTTGACATCACAGTGGTCCCCATAGCCAAACTGCGCGGGGACGAGGTCGTTCTTGCCCCCCCACCAGACAAAATAGCCGCTGTCGCGGAGCACGCGCAGCAGATTCGGCTCTCCCTCATGATCCCGCAGCATATAGTGCATCGTCCGGTGACCCCGGACGTGAGGGTACCAACCGGTCATAAAGCTGCAGCGACTGGGGGTACAGACCGTGTTCTGGCAAGCTGCTACCCGAAACGAGACCCCATCGGTCTCGACAATGTGATCGAGGTTGGGTGTCACTGCTGCCGGGTCACCGAGGTGGCCCAATACGTCACCCCGCCACTGATCAGGGTTAAAGATAAGGATGTGCGGCCGTTGAGCCATGGATTTCCTCCGTCTCTAGCCAAAAAAGCGCTTGGTCAGCGCCTCCAGATACCGGGACTTTACCTGTTCCGTCACCATCGCACGTTTGACCGGTGGGAGTTTTAGGATCACGCCCAAGAGGGTGGCCAGCGCCTGGTGACTCCAGAGCACCTGATTGTCAAAGATGAGATTCTGCAGCTTCCCTCGCTCGATAGCCATCACGGCAATCCGATGGGCCGAGTTGTAGGGGGTGATCACCCGCTCCTCTCGCGCCTCAAGCCCAATGCTCTGCGTCGGACAGACTCTGGCACAGACCCCACAACCCAGACAAACATCCGGATTGACCCAAGCCTTCTTTTTGCGCGGATGATTGGGGTCGTGAGCTGAGACCAGCGCCATCGCCTCTACAGGACAGACGTTGACACACTGCCCACAGCCCGTACAGTCAGTTTGGTTCACCGCGGGTAGGAAGCTGGTCGTGTGAATTGGCTGGGTCAGGGCAAAGCGGCGGGCCGCGATCAATGCCTCGCAGCAACAGCCGCAGCAGTTGCAGATGAAGGCCACATTCTGACGCACATTCTCACCAAACTGCACCAGGTTATGATCATAAGCCTCCTGGAGCAGATCCAGCCCTTCAGCCGCATCCACCTGGCGGGCAAAGCCATGTTTGATCAAAGACGTAGCTGAGCCACCGAAGGTCATGCAGATATCCTGAGGGGCTTGGCAGGTCTCGTCGGCTAGCTCCTTCTTAAACCGACAGTAGCAGCGGCTGATGCCCATAGGCGACGCCGACTTCACCACCTCGCTGGCGCGCTCGTAATCGAGGACCTGGACCTCGGGCTGCAGTACCGGTTCGTTGACGAAGACGCGGCCCAACTGCGTATCTCCTTCGGCGATCAGGTCGCGCATGAAGTCCTCCTCGACCGTACAGTACTGATGGTAAAGCTCGGCCAGGATCTTCTGATCCACATCATCACGCACCCGCATCATCGAAAATTCGAAGAAGCCAGCCATAGGCGGCGGCAGGACGTAGGTGACCTCCCCGTTGTGCTCGATATCCAACAGCACTGCCCTCCCGGCCAAGGTGTCCAAGATCCTGCGGGCCTCAGCGGGCGTCATATGCCACACCCTGCTGGCCTTTTTGGCTGTGAACGGTCGGAGTGGAAGCTGAGCTACCAACTCAGCCTCGCGATCGCTGAGCAGGATGCTCAGAATTCTGTACAGATGCTCTCCGGGCGGCGCGCCCTGCGGAAAGAGGTTAAGTCGCTCGACCAACCGACCGTAACTCTGGGCCTGTGGGTTGGGATCCATATCACCTCCAGTATCCACTGTGTGATCGGCACCTAGCACCCGAAGTGCTTACGGATGAAGCCCCAGGCACCGGCCTTGTAATACCGGTGACCGGCGTGACCGACGTAGAGTTTGCAGTGTTCTGGCACGCCCGCCACCTCATAGATTCGTTTAAGCCGTGCATAGGCAGCCCTGACATGCGCGATGGGGAAGATAGAATCATCCTGGCCAGCAATAGCACAGAAAGGTCGGGGCGCGATCAGTCCGGCCACATCGTACATCTCGCCCAGCTGCAACATCCCGGGCACATAGTTACAGTCACAGTGGTGGATCGATCCGATGCTGCCAACAAAAGTACAGAAGTAACTACTGGGCACCGCCACGCTGATCCGAGTCTCGCAGGCCGCAGCGAACAAGGAGACCGTCCCCCCGCCGGAGTTGCCCGTGATGGCGATCCGCTCCGGGTCCACGTCCTGCGTCTCCAGGGCCCAATCGATTAGGCGCGAGATATCCCAGACTCGGTCGCCGATCGGCGTGCGGCCCACCAACAGATCGTGCATCAGCTGCGTGCGACAGGAATGTAGCTTCTGCTCGACCTTGTCCTGCTCCGTGCGTGTCGCGCCGAAGGCCCGGGTCGTCGGCGCGATGGTGAGATAGCCCTGCGACACAGCCTGCACCGCGATGTCACGCTCCCCCTCCTGCATCGATTCAGCCTCGCGCTCGGTCTCAGCAATGCCGACATAGATGTGCGGATGGTTATGCCCGTGAGGCGTCAGAAGGAGTGGTGAGGGCTCTGTTACCGCTTTGGGACGCAGAAGATAAAAAGGCAGAGGCACAGTAGGCTCCACCCAGAGGTGCCAAGATTCCTGCAGGTAATCGCCCTTATCTTCTACCTCACTACGCTCAGCGCGGGGGCGGTAACCTGCTAGGCTGGCGTCGATGTTCTCCAGGCCTAAGGCAATCCGCAGGCGGGGACGGAAGGCCTCGCGCCACGCCAACCAATCGGCATGCGTTTCGGCATGGAAACCGAACTCGGGGTGCGTGGCATGATAGAGGGATTCAAAGTGTGCAGCCGCGTCGTACATTCAGAATCTCCTTCCTCGATAGCAGGCGGAAGCCTCGGTGAGCGTGCGGTCAATAGATAACCCGTAGGTTCAGCCGGTCCAGCTGCTCCAACGGCGCGTGGAGGCGCATAAGCTCACCTCTTAAAGCCCGCTGCATCCGGCGAAGTTGCCCAGGCTCCTCATCCGCCAGATTCTTGAGCTCGTTCATATCCGCGGGCTTATAGCTCAGCCAAGTCGGGGTCGGCCAGGACATACAGTCGATCACCTGGCGGCGCCCATTTGCGTAGGTACCCAGATCGTAGTCCATAAATTTGGAGAGGTGGTACCCATACCAGTAGAGCGGACGGTTTTTCGGCACCGGCGACTGGTGCAGCACCCAGTTACCATCGGTGATCGAGACGCTCTTGCCGAACTGCCCGTAGACCGCGTACTCACGGGTCGAGCCTTGGGCGTCCTCCAGCACTGGCACTAGGTCAATCCCGTGCAGTGGCCGACCCTCCGGCACGTCCGGCAGCGGACGATCGACGGCAGCAAGCACAGTGGGATAAAGGTCCACGAGCTGCACAAGTTGCGAGCGACGCTCTCCGTGTCCGACCTCGGGATGTGCCATAATGAAAGGGATGTGCCCGACCGCGTCAAACTGATGCGTCTGGAGCTTGCCGATGCGCCCGTGGTCTCCATTGTAAGTCGCATGGTCCGTCGTCAGGATGACCAGCGTATCCTTCCACAGATCAAGCCGATCGAGCGCGTCGAAGAGATGACCTAACCAGCGATCCAGGAAGACGACCTTGGCGGCGTAGCGTGCACGGTAGGCCATGAACTGCGATTCGTTGAGCTCGTCACGCCACGCGCAATAGGGTGGTGCAGCTCCCACGTCCGACACATCATAGCCGCGGGGATCGAACTGCTTCAGGATCTCCTCCGGCGGATCCCAGGGCTCGTGAGGATCGAAGACATCCAGGTGGAGATAGAAATCCTGGTGGGCCGGATAGTTGCGCTCGAGCCAAGTGGCAGCTTTGCGAAAGACCTGGGCGCAGAAGTAGTCGGCCTCAGACTGCCGAATATGATGGACATTCCGCCAATGGCGCTCGTTTTTGGTATGGCGATCGGTTTCGGGATGAGGGAAATCGGTCTCCGGAGCCGTGTAGTAGGCATCCGCCTCACAACCTCTGACAAAGTCAAAGCCGGTGTATCCCATATGGTAGTTCCCCGCCCCCTGCTCCCAGAGGTGGAAGTGGTCGGTGATCAGGCTACTAACGCGATATCCTTGGTCGATCGCCCACTGCACCGACCGGTTTGGCGGGCCGGAGACCTGACGGGGAAGATCGGCATCGTCCTCGTCCAATGGCCCCCACCCGCGCTCCAGGAACTCGTAGCGCCCAGTGTAGATGTCTCGCCGAGCAGGCATGCACGGGGTGCTCCCACAGTAGCATCGGTCGAAGACGGTCCCGCGTGCAGCGAGTCGATCGATATTCGGTGTGGGGACCACCCAGTCAGGCGCCTCGTCGCTCCAACAGCAGTTCAAGGGGCGCCCTTGATGGTAAGGCCCACAATGATCACGGCGCAATGTGTCGCACAGGATAACAATTACATTCATCGCAGCTCCTTTATAGGATCAGACCTATGATACGTCACCGCAGTCGGTTCTGTCAAATGACCTAGTGTCGGCCGGGTCTCACCGGGTGCTCCGCCTCCGCTGCTGGACTATTTTTCGAGATCACGGTATTGTAGGGGCGTCGTTCGAGCCTGAGCGCCGACGGACAGATTACAGAGCGCTATTTTCCGAGCTGGAGATCCTTCGATGTCCCAACGGTTTGAGATCGCGAATTGGAATCAGTACGTCATGCGCTGGCACGAGCCCCATCGCCAGCTGGAGCCTCTGGAGGTCGAGATTGAAGCAGTCGATCAGGCTCTCCAGGCATTGTCGGACGCGCGAATCCTTCCGCACATCCGTTACGATCAGGAAAAGTTCCAAGCACACCGCCTGGCAGTACGCCAGTGTTTCGATATACCTTGGACCGCAATCACGCCCCGTATGCAGCGACTGCTCTATGCCATCAACGCCATCACGCAACCCGCGACGATGGTCGCCGTCGGCATCTTCTGCGGTAATACCTTCATCTCTAACGCTGGTGCGGCGATTGGGCCCGGCGCCTGCTACCCTGCGGATCTGCTGGTGGGTTTGGAAATCCGCTCAGCAGAAGCCACGAGGGCGCGCCGCAACATTACGACGTTGTCCCACCACGGCGTAACGGTCAGGATTCTCGCCGAGGACGCCAAACCCTGGCTTGAGCGTCTGGAGCGGACCATCGATCTACTCTACCTCGATCCCGATGGACCACCGGGCACCGGTAAGTCAATTTACCTGGAGATGCTGGATGCAGCACAGCATGCACTGCGTCCAGGCAGCCTGGTGCTGGCCCACAATTCAGTAAACGCAGCGCGGCAATTGGCCGACTACCTGGCCTATGTACGCGATCCAGCAAACTTCTCGGAAAGCGTGAATCTCGTAATCGATGATCAGGGCCTTGAAGTCTCGCTGGTCTGATGGGATGAGTCGATGGACACACCGATAAGGGTTCTGGTGGTAGATGACAGCGAGCTATTCCGCCGCTCGACCTGTCGGATTCTCGAAATGCTAGAATACCGAGTGATCGGCCAGGGCGCCACCGGACGAGAAGCGGTATCCCTTGCGCGGGAACTCGAACCAGATCTAGTGCTGATGGATGTCGAGATGCCCGAGCTGAGCGGGATCAACGCCGCCCAGGAGATTCAGCGCCATCAGCCCACCCCGGTGGTCCTGTTGACGGCCCATAATTCTATGGATCTGATACAAGAGGCCCGAGATGCAGGGGTAGCAGCCTATCTGGTCAAGCCGCTGGATCCGCAAGAGCTCCAGCGCATCGTCACTATCGCCCTGGCACGCTTTGAGGATTGGAAGGCCCTGCGGGTAGCCAATCAGCAGTTGGCCGAGCGCAACACCCAGCTTCAGAAGGCGCTCAAAGCCATCAAGACCCTGCGAGGGCTCCTGCCCGTCTGCGCTTGGTGCGCTCGCAAGATCGAGGATGGTCACGGTCGCTGGGTGAGCCTGGAATCCTACATTGAGGCGCACTCCGAGGCACAGTTCACCCACGGCATCTGCCCGGAGTGTCTCAATCGCCTGCAGGCCGGACAGGGACGCGAGCAATCGTAATGGCAAGAGATTCCCATCGGAGCGGCCGACGATCTCTGGCGGCCCCACAGTTTGGAGGTGAAGACGATGTCCAGACATGAAACCCTCAAGACAAACCAAATTCTGGCAATGCACGTTGATCTGTTCGGCGAGCATCTTGAGCGTGTGGGTGCGGAACTGGCCTTTGCCGATCGGCTGTGCGCCGCCTACCCGCAGCACACCTCCTGGCCAGCACACCTGCAGAAGGCTATTCGGCTGGTTGATGAAGGGCTGCGCCAGCCGCGCTGCGACATCGCGGCGCTCACCGCCGAGGCCGAGGCAGCCTTGGCGCCGCTTTCAGTGGAGGCGAAACGCTTCACCTTGCTCTGCGTCGGTCACGCCCACATCGACATGAACTGGCAGTGGTCTTGGCCTGAGACGGTGGGGCTGACCCACGATACTTTTCAGACGATGCTGACGCTGATGGATGAGTTCCCACAGTTCATCTTCTCCCAGAGTCAAGCCTCAGTCTACGCGCTGGTCGAGAAGTACAATCCGGCGATGTTTGAGGAAATTCGCCAACGGGTCAAGGAGGGACGTTGGGAGGTGACGGCGAGTCAGTGGGTGGAGGGCGACAAGAACATGGCCAGCGGCGAGAGCATCAGTCGCCATCTGCTCTACACTCGCGCCTATTTCGAGGAGAAGTTCGGGTTGCGTCCGGAGGACGTCCCGATAGACTTTGAACCGGACACCTTCGGACATCCGGCAACGCTGCCCACCATTCTGGTCCGGGGCGGGGTGCGTTACTATTATCACTGCCGCGGAAGCCGTGGGCCGCACCTTTATTGGTGGACTGGGCTGGATGACTCCCGCCTGCTGGTATTGAACGACATCCAATGGTATATGCACTTCGACGCTGACCGGCAGGTGGCCGTCGGGCCGAACATGGCCGATCCCCTGATGGACTTCACGCAAGCCACCGGGCTCACCGTAATGCCGGTCCTCTACGGTGTAGGCGACCACGGGGGCGGCCCCACGCGCAGGGATATCCGCAAGCTGCTGGAGATGAACACGTGGCCGATCTACCCGCGTGTAGCCTTCTCAACACTGCGACGGTTCTACGAGATTGCTGAGCAGGAGGCCACGACGCTACCCACGATCCGCGGCGAGCGCAACGTCGTCTTTGCCGGTTGCTATACTTCCCAGGCGCGGCAAAAGGAGGCCAACCGTCACGGGGAGAACCTGATGTATGCCGCAGAGACGGCAGCGGTGTTGGGAGAGCAACTCGGTGGCGTGCCCTACCCTCAGGAGAACCTGGAGGAGGCGTGGCGCAACCTGCTCTTCGATCAGTTTCACGACATTTTGCCTGGCTCCGGGGTGCGCGAGACTCGCGCCTACACGCTGGGGCAGGCTCAGGAGACCCAGGCCGTCGCCGGGATGGCGCGCACGACTGCGCTGCGGGCACTGGGACAGCGGGTGAACACCGAGACGCTACGCCGGGACTTCGCTGCGGGGGATGCCCTACGGGCTTACAAGGATGAGCAAGAGGCTGGAATCGCAATGGGCGCGGGCGTCGGCAACGCGACCAGTGTCGGCGGCGAGTCGGCTGTAAGCCTGACCCGCAGCAGCGATCGAGCGTATCTCATCTTCAATCCTCTGGCCCATCGACGGAACGAGGTAATCTGCGTGAAGCTGTGGGATACACAGCTCGACCCAAAGCTGCTGGTAGCCACCAGCGAAGGGCATGCGCCGGTCCCGGTTCAGGTACTGGGGACGGGACACTACGCCGGGCATCATTTCCTGGAAGTGGCTTTCCCAGTGGAAGTCCCGGCGCTGGGCTATCGCGTCGTCTGTGTGTCGGACCGTCGTGAGGCACTGGGACTCCCCGCTCCTGATGAACCCAGTCTCTGGAACGGTGTCGGCGGCGCGCTGCGCACACGTAAGCCGCAAAGAACAACATTGGAGAACGAGTTCTTCGCCGTCGAGCTGGATGCGGCATCGGGTACGATCAAGAGCTTGGTGGATAAGCACAGCGGGCGGGAGTGGGTCGCGCCGGGCAAGCCTTTGGCGATGCTACAATACTGCCTGGAGGCCTACGAGGGCATGTCGGCGTGGGTAATCGGTCAGTTCAAGCGGCAAGAAGACCTCCTCGATAGCGGCACGTTGACGCAGATCCACGCCGGCCCGCACATTCAGGCCTATCGGTGGACGCGCCAGCTCTATGACACAATGCTTGAGCTGGAGATCAGCCTCGCGGCCGGCGTACCACGCATCGATTTTCAGCTACGAGTGGATTGGCGCGAGATCGGCGACCGCGAGCAAGGGATCCCACATCTTCGGGTATGCTTTCCCACGGCGATCGAGGACCCTATCGCCCGCTATGAGATCCCCTTCGGCAGCCTGCGGAGGGACCGCTTTGACGGCCAGGAAGTGCCCGCCCAGCGATGGGTCGACCTCTCCGAAGGAGATGGCACAGGCCTGACGCTGGCAAACACCTCAAAATATGGATTCGGTGTGGAGGGGAGCACCCTCACGATGACGCTCCTGCGCGCCAGCATCGATCCTGATCCACTGCCCGACTTGGGCGAGCACGTGATCCGCTACGCCCTGATTCCGCACGGGCCCGGATGGCGGCAGGGCGCGATGATGCAGGCAGGTGAATCATTGAACATCCCGTTGTCGGTGATCAGCTGCGAGTTCCACACCGGGGATTTGCCAGCGACCTACACCTTCATCGAGGTCGAGCCCGCGAACGTACGGCTGGTAGCTGTTAAGCGAGCGCAAGACGGTGAAGGCTTCATCTTACGCCTCATCGAAGTTGAGGGCGCAACCACCGAGGCACAGGTACGGCTGGCGCCGACACTGCTGGACAAGAGCGCCCAGGCGGTCGAGGTCGGTACGCTGGAACGCCCGCTTGAGCCGAATGTCGCCCGGCTGGAGGACGGCAGGCTGACAGTGCCCGTGCCCAAGTTCGGCATTACCAGCGTGCGGGTTGCCCCCCCATAGTCCAAGCACTAGATTTGGCGGCGCGAGAAACCTTCGCGCCGCCAAATATTCAGCTGACTGAAGGAGCATCCCTCATCAGCCGGCGTCATCGGGGCCAGCTGCGCTAGGAGGTCCGCGCCACCAGATCCGCTGTGCGGGCCACAGCGAGGTCCACCTCTCCGCGGATCGTTGTGGTGAAGACTACGAACGCATCGGTACCACAGAAGCGTGGGTGCGGATCGATATGATACTGGCTACCGGTGATCCCGCCCATGCCAGGATTGCTGACTATTTCTACGTGCTGACCGCTCTCACGGTTCAGGAAGCCCACGGTGGAGGGACAACCGCGGTAGAACCGTTCATTCGAGTCGGCAACCACATAGCGGTTGTCGACGGTGGTATGCGCATGCCAGCAGTGGCTCGGCCACGCCACCTTTTCAACTTCCCCGCTGTTGATATCAGTGCGCCACGCCTCGTCACCCCACACACACCAGACGTGCTTTCCACCAGCGTCCCACCATTCGTGCGTCACACGGGTGGGAGTGGCAAAGACCGGGTGCGCTGGCGCGCCGCGCCGAATCAACCACATACGGTCCTCAATTCTGAAACGCAAACCCGTGATCGGATCAGAATGGTTCTCTTGAGCAAAGAGCACCAGATCGGGATCCGTGGGGCTAAACTGGGCATGGTTGTGATTTCGATCGAACCGCTGCCACAGCTGAAAATCGCCGCCATCCACCGGAAGCGTTCCAAAGACCCACTGCAGGCCGAAGGCCGCATCGACGAAGAACTCCCGACCGTCGGCAGAGCGGGTGAGATGGGTTGCTAGACGGCTGAAGGGCCGGTTCTGGATCAGATCCTCTGGCAACGCGTTCACGCGCTCTGCGGCGGTATCAGGGTCCGGGCCGCGCCGCCAGATAGCGGGGCCGCTGCTCCAGTAGGCGACGCCGGTATCGGCATCCACGTAGGGAGATCCTGATTGAAACTGCGTCTCGGGAAAACGCTGCAGCTCATCGTGCTCGAAATCCACAACGCCCAGTGTCCGGCCTGAAGCCGCCGATCCAGAGGGCGGGAAGGCACAGTAGAACCAGAGATAGCGCCCATTCTGGCTCATGCTGTCGTTGACAAAGTAGAAAGCCTCCTGAACCGGGGCTACCTTCTGTGTAAGCAGATAGATCGTGACACCGGTTTCGGGATGAGTCCAGGGTGAAAAAAGTTTGGACGCGCTCAGATCGATCATTGCACCTACCTCCTTATCAGTTGAACAGCGACACAGTCATCTACGGCACAACAACGAGCATAGCACGGCTTCGGGCAGCCCGCAATATCCACCCGGCGCCCACAACAACGGCAGGCAGGGGATCGGATTAGAGAACAGGCCGCGTCCCGAACAGATCAGCCAGAGGTCGCCGCATGTGCTCCAATGGCTCTGAGCGCCCATCTCGCTGGTGTTTCAGATTATGGTAAAGTGCTCTATACTGTCTGAAGACAGATGAACCGTATCGGACACAGCACAGGGAGGAGACTTGGAATTCGAT
>PWVB01000568.1 GCA_003562365.1 Anaerolineae bacterium | reverse complement strand
CCATGCGTCAGGGTAGTGTGGAGCACCAGGAATTCGAGTATATCCGGCACGGCACGCAAACATTCATCGTGAACTTCGATGTCGCCAGCGGGGAGGTGGCCGAGCCTTCGTATGGCAGCACGCGCAACGAGGAAGACTTTCTGCAGCACATTCAACGCACGGTTGCGTCTGATCCACTGGTCGTGCGGTGGCACTTCGTGGTTGATAACCTGAATACGCATATGTCTGAATCCTTGGTCCGGTATGTGGCGAGCGAATCGGACTTCGCCGAAGACTTGGGAGTCAAGGGGAAGCTCGGGATACTGAAGTCTATGGAGACCCGTGCTGCCTTCCTGAGTGACCCTACCCATCGGATTGTCTTTCACTATACGCCGGTCCACGCTTCGTGGATGAATCAGGTGGAGATCTGGTTCGGCATCGTCGTCCGCAAGTTGCCCCGTTTGGGCAACTTCACGTCGGTCGCCGATCTGGTTGCCAAGGTGCTCAAGTTCGCCGAGTACTACAATGAAACGATGGCCAAGCCTTTCAAGTGGACTTACAAAGGCAAACCCCTGAACGTGTAACCGAAGCACTTTTTATGCCCAAGCGCACGAGAGGCCGGGCTCAAGGAGACCAGTCCCGTGGGATGCTTTCGATACGGCAAGAGCCCCATGACGTTCTCAACATGAGTGGCAAAGTCTGGGAGTGGACGCCCAGTCGGTTGGGGAAGCAAAGTGTGCAGGAAACAGAGTACGGTTCTCCTTGTGATACAAGTGATGGTTAGGAGCAGTTAGAGGCGATCAAGACCCCCATTCTACGCGGCGGTTCCTGGAACGATAATCGAAGGCTCGTGCAGTGTGCGTGCCGCGGCAGGGTCGGGCCTCGACTACTTCGACGGCGGTAGCGGGTTTCGGGTGGTGGCCTCCCTGGTTGGTAGTTGAGGCCTGATTTATGTGTTTCTGAGTACTGGTCTGCTGAATGCTGTCTACTGGGGGATGGGGTTTGGGGAAGGCGATACCGCTTTCCCAAGTTGGCTTCCCGAGCCAAGAAATCGTCTCCGCCTATTCGATACGACGCAGCTAGCAATCCGCTGAAGTCAAAATAGCCCACGCATTCTGCGGCTTGCCGTACGGGCGGTGACCTGTCGACCAAGTAAAAAGGCTGGCCCGCGAATGGCAAGTATCGGAGCGCTGCACCAGGGTGAGGCTCGAAGAGAAAGCGATTGGCGCCCAGGATGTACGGGAACTCAACGAGGGTGCGGCGGAGATCTACTCGCCGCTCGCTGTCCAGCACAGAATGCGCAGCATCTGCCCCCCCCCCGGAATGGTAGGCGGGATGGGTTCCGAGTGTCTACGAACGGCGACGGAAAGCTTCCTGAGCAGTCAACGTATAGGAGGATCCTTTCCCAGGACCACACGTTGAGTATCGTCGCGGGACGGCAATATCATACAGATCAACAACGGGGCGACCATCAGCATAGCCGCAATTGGAGGTCCAAGATGGCAAGGAGGAGAAGGAGAAGGAGAAGGAGACGAAAACGCTTCAACACTGGTATTCCTGGCTTGTCGTTCTCCTGGAAACGCGCACTGGGAATCAGCCGCCTAAGATATCGATTCGCGCGCAAGACCGGCATTCCGACCACCAAGTCCGGCATCCAACGAAAAGTAGGGCGCGGATGTCTTGGTTTCTTCTTCCCTTTCCTACGGTGAAAGCAGGTCAGACGGCACATCGCGGGCCTAGCAGACGGCTCGTATTATAACGCCCAGGATTCTGAGAATCCTGTAGCATCGTGTCAAAGGAACCATTCTGCGGCTGATGTGCATGCTGAAGGCGAAGTGGGCCTCTCCTTTCACACATGGTCGCAGGCCGATTCCAGAGCCGCTCACGAATTTGACACCCCTACAGCCCCACGTAGACTCAGGAGCACGCAGGCATCTTTCCAACAATGGGCTCGTCTATCAACGGCGCCGGCTGCATTCATCTCTGGACTACGTGAGTCCCAAGGCCTATGAGCTGGCTGTTGTCCAGGATACGGTAGTGTGCCTATCTCACCGCCTATGAAACGGGGGGAAAGTCATTCAAAGAAGGTGAGCGCGAAACCCTTCATCTCCGCGCGCACTCTTTGTGCAGACAGAGACAGGCTCCCACGTCCTGATGTGCGGTAGGCACAGCTGAGAGGATCCATTGATAGACAATGTTACCGGGAGTGCGATGACGGTACGAACTGAAGCGCCCCACCTGAACGTCACGACCCTGAGCCAGTACATCCGACTGGACAACTGCGAGCGCTACATACGCCTGCGCCTGCGCCGGGACGAAGAGCGCGCGCTGCTGGACAGGTGGCAGCTCACGATCCAGCCGCTGACCCCCTTGCTCAAGGAGTCAGGATACGCCTTCGAACACAGGATCGCGGAGAAGATCGCCCAACGCGGCGAGCCAGTGATCGACCTCAAGGGAGAAGACGTTGAGGCGACGGCCGCCGCTCTGCAGCAGGTGGGACGGTCGCCTGCGATCCTGCTCCAGCCCAGACTGCAGGCACCTCTGGGGCGGTACCTTGCCGTGGGTGACGCGGACGTGATCCGTCTACAGAAGACGAGTCGTGGACGCCTACGCGTGATGATCGCTGACATCAAAGCGAGCCGTCATGAGCGAACCGAGCACCGCCTGCAGGTCGCAACCTATGCCTATCTTCTACGTTTGATTGCCGAGGAGATAGGCCTTGAAATCCAGGAGATGCACGGCGCGGTCCTCCACCTCAGCGAAGGCGGCAGCCTGCCGACGCTGGACCTGGAGACACCCACGTTCGAGATGGAGACCTACTTCGACATCCTGGAGCGACTGGCCATCGCCCCCGACTGCTTGGTGAATCGGGTAGCTGCCGCACGGTTCCACGACGTGCCCTACCACTTGAGCTACAAGTGCGACGGCTGCCAGTACAATGCCATCTGCATGTACGACACCGCCGAGCGACTCGATCTCTCCCTCGTGCCCCACATCTCGGCCGTCGAAAAGCGCGTGCTCCGTGACGCTGGCATTCATACGCTGCCGGAGCTCGCAGCACTGATGGACCTGCCGCCGCGAGGCAGCTCTGAGCTGACCCCGACACCGGGCAAGGAAGACCTGGTGAACTCGTTGGAGAACGAATGGCCTGTAGGGCCGAACCTCCCCGTACTCGTTCAGCGCGCCAGGAGAGCAATGAGGCGCTTCGACCCAAGCGTCGTCGGCTTAGGCTACATCCTGAATGGCAGCTTTGGGGCACTGCCCGCCGACGAAGAGCACCCAGATCTGGTCAAGCTCTTCTTCGACGCACAGCACGACTACCTACAGGACCGTGTATACATGATCACTGCTCTGGTCAAAGGGCCGAAGGGAGAGAGACCGGTCCTCACGATCACCAATGGGCCTCCGACCGAGGAGTCCGAGCAGGATCTGCTGATCCAGTGGGTGACGGACGTGATCCGCGCGATGCGGTCGGTCGCTCAGTCCAACAGAGCCCCTGTCCACCTGTACGGCTACAATCGGTACGATCAGCAGGTCCTGCTGGACGCGCTGAAGCGGCACCTGGATGCGGTCGCCGCCTTACCTGGGTTCTTCGACCTGATGACCCAGAGCCCAGCCTTGAGCCAGCCCATCATCTCTTCGCTCTTCGATGAGTTGAAGGAGCGCACGAACGTGGGTTTGGTCTGCACGCCGCTACACGATGCCGCCAGGATGCGAGGCTTTGACTGGGAAGATGAGCGCCATCAGTACTATCGCCTCTTCCGTGCCAAGCTCTTCGACAATCGCCACAATGTGGTGCGGCAGCCCGACGGCACCCTCGTCAGAGCAGGCCGCGACATGCCGCGGGGCGCGTCTAGTCGTCTGACCATTGAGGCCGCCGCGCGGTTCAACTCCCAGATACCCCTGGAGTACGCCTACGCCGTGTGGGACGTCCTACCAGAAGGGACCGAAGACGCTGCGCTGTTGGAGCCCTATCGACGGGTCAGCAGAGATCAGCTGATCGGCTTTGCTGTGCATCGTACACGGGCCCTGGCGCACATAGAGGACAGCTTCCAGTACAAGGCACGGTTCATCGATAAGCCGCCCGTGTCCTTGCCAGCGCTGGCAGGCGATGCCAAAGATGACTTTGAGCTCGTCGAGGGCCTGCGCGAGTTCGTCTATATGGAGCACCACTCGTCGCTGCAAAGCAAGCTGATGATCTACGCCTATCCTATCGAGCGTCGGGTCATGAGTGGGCTATCACTGCTGCTCCGCTACGAGCGCCAAGACCCTGACGGCTATCGCTTTGCCATCGAGTTCGAGGAATTGAGACTGGATCCGGTACTGACGATGAACGCATGCCGGCTGAAGGAGGGCGACTGGCTGGTGCTGAACAGCGCTAATCCAGCACCGTCGGCAGCAAGGATCAAGAACGGGCGTCTCGCCATAATTCAGGCCATTGATGACGGAAAGATCGTTCTGGACCTCCTTTCCCTCACCTTCTACCGCTCCAGCTTCCGTTACCCGCACGATAAAACGCTTGAGCCCGAAGCTGGTCAGCTGTACACGCTAGACCAGATGGCCGATGACCTCAATGCAGACAAAATCATCGACGCCCTGGCAAACATCGATACCAATGTCTTCTACTCGTGGTTGATCCAGAAGTCACCACCGCGGCAAGTGTCCCAAGAAGCAGAGCAAGCAATGAGCCGATTCTCGAACCTCGTCGACCAGCTTGATGGGAGAAAGCGGCCAACCGCCCGTCAGCGCGAGGTCATCGTCGAGAGACTGGCGGATCCCCTGTTCTTAGTCCAAGGGCCGCCAGGTACAGGCAAGAGCCACACGGTGGCTTGGGCTGTGCTGGCGCGGATGGCTGTTGCTGCCGCTGAGAACCGACCCTTCCGGGTCGCCGTCTCGTGCAAGACCCACAACGCGACGAACATCGTGTTACGGGAGATCGCAACGAAACACCGATTGCTCACGGGCACCCCCATACCGTTGGTCGCGCCGCTGCGCGATCTGGGCGTGTACAAGCTTGCCAACGACCTCAACGACGAAGTACCGCCGTACGTACAGCCCTTCTGCGCTTATGAACAGAGAAGGGAGCTTGAGGCGCTGCTGGACCAGAGGTTCCTTGTTGTGGGCGGAACGCCGGGCGGACACTACAGCATGCAGAAGTATAGGCCGGGCAGGAGAGGGGTGGACTTCTCGCTCAAGACCTTTGACCTTGTCGTGATGGATGAGGCCTCCCAGATGAGTCTACCGGAGGGCGTGCTGGTCACATCCTTCCTCAAGCCTGCTGGGCAGGCCATCGTCGTAGGCGACCATCGGCAGATGCCGCCCATTGTAGCGCATCCGTGGGACGATGAGGAGAAGCGGTCCATCGCCGCGACGCGACCGTATCTGTCTCTCTTCGAGTCATTTGTTGCGCGGGAGTTCCCGCGGATCGGCCTGGATGAGAGCTTCCGGCTTCACACGCGCATTGCGGACTTCCTTCAGGACAACATCTACGTGCGTGACGGAATCCAGTTCTTCTCGCGGCGCGAGCATCTTCTCACTCAGCCACCACCGACAGGCCCGTTTGTCGACACTGTGCTGGCGCCAGAGTACCCAATCGTTGTCATCGAGCACACAGAGCAGCGCTCGCAGCAGTACAATGAAACGGAGCTCGGGCTGGTGAAGCCGCTGATTGAGGTCTGTGCCCACAAGCTCAGGCTCAACGGCATTGAGGGCATCGGGGTCGTCGTGCCCCATCGTGCTCAGAAGGCTGTTCTCCGTGCACAATTCCCTGATCTTGCGGTGACAGACTCTATTGACACGGTGGAACGGTTTCAGGGCGGCGAGCGTGATGTCATCATTGTGTCGGCCACTGCCTCTGATCCGGACTACGTCCTGGCCGAGGCTGACTTTTTGCTGGATCTGAACCGCCTGAATGTGGCGCTCTCCCGACCTCGGATGAAGCTCGTGGTGGTTGCGTCACGGTCGGTGGTGGAGTTGCTCACCTCCGATCTGGACATCTTTGAGAACGCCGTGATCTGGAAGCGGCTGTACTATCAGTACGCCGGCGAGGTGCTCTGGCAAGGGCGATTCGATGGCGTCGATGTTACGGTGCGGGGACGGCATGCGTGAGACAATGCACGAGCTCATTCATTGCATTCTCCGAAGGAGTAGCAGAAGGCTAACGGGTCGCCCACCCCACCATAGGGAACCTGCGTTCGTTCTCCTGCGACCGACGTACCTTGAGTGCGCAGCGACGGCTAGCGACCACAGAGCGCGTGCAGTATGTGCCAACTCTCGCGTTCGCGGAGAGGTGCATGCAATGATCGCGCCGGTTATCGATTACCCCGTCATTCGCGGTGCACAGGGCGTAGAAGACTCAGCCTCTACAAGCAGCTGCAGATGCAGTTCATTGTGAACACACGCAGCTGGTCGCCGTTGCCGCTTCTGGTCGCGGCTCTAGCTGACGATGTGCTGCATCTGCGCAGGACGATCCTAAGCCGGACGAGGACTAGCTCTAGTGGATCAGCAGCGGTTCACAGACAGAGCGAGATCGAGAGCGAAGGACGGCTAAGGAGGCGACACTAATGGTGAACCATCTGCATGAGATGATCGAGTGGTACAAAGATGAGTACTTGGAAGCTCCTGTAGGCCAGGACCAGCTGGCGCAGATGGAGACCGAGTCCAGGGAAGTCAAGCGGATGTTCAAAAAGATTCAAGAGAAGCGCGACTCAGATGAAGACATCACTGAGAATGTCTTGAAGAGGCTCCTGCCTCACACCGACAGTGAGTATCATCGAGAAAACGGCTATCGTATCAGCACCTGGGCTGCTGTAAGGAAGGATGTTCGGGGCTGGTTTGAGGGCGGTAGGACCACACTAAACCGTGGTCGGCAGGCAATTTGACAAGAAAGGATCCAT
>PWVB01000266.1 GCA_003562365.1 Anaerolineae bacterium | reverse complement strand
TGCTCCCCTTACGCCATCCGGGCCGCCGTGCCCAGCTGTACCGGCTCTGCGCACGGGAGTCCCACGCGGCGTATCTTCAGGCGTTACACGCCCACCGCTATGGGCAGGGGAGGCAGCGGCGATGAAGCAGACTATATAGGTTCCCCCCAGCACTCAAACTGCACCGGTCGAGGACCTCGATAGCCCGCTTCGGGCCCTGGACACCCTCCCGCTACGGCCATGGCTTGAGCTGCGCACGCTGCTGGCCGAAGAGGGAAGGCGCCACCGTGGTCCGAACGCCAGTGCCGCTCCCACTATCAGTATTTCGAGCCGCAAGCCGCGCTCTCTCTGGAAGACTGGAGAGGTCTGGATGCGTTCGATCTGATCCTGCGGCGCTTCGATTTCACCGCCTGGCGGCCGCTCTTCGCCCAACGCTTCAGCAGTCACCGGGGACCGCCGCCCTTCGATCCGCTGAACGTGGGCCTGACCCTGATCCTGGCCCCGGTGCGGGACTGGTCACCGGGCGCGCTGGCCCAGGCGGCTACTGCCGCCGCCTGGGCTTTGATCCTCACGATGTGCCCAGTGAGTCCACCTTCCGTGCGGCGCTGCAGAGGACATCGGAGGAGGTCTTCCGCCAGTGCCGGCAGGGCCTGGTCACGGCCCTGCTGGCCTAACAGATCATCCCCACCCACAGCACCTTCCCCGCTGACGCCCCGGATCGCGGCGTCAGCGGGGCCATCGACAGCCAGCTGGTGGCGGCCCGCTCCCAGATGCGCTGCCACCATCAGAATCCGCGCTGCTTTGGGCCGGTGGACCAGCGGGCGTGCGCGGCTCAAGCCGGCGACCATCCCGGGTGTGCCTGCGATACCCCCGCCTGTCGCGATCACTGCTGCCACGCCACCCCCCGCGATCCCGACGCCACCTATGTCTACTACAGCCGCTCCCATCAGCCTCAGGCAGAGGACGCTGCGCCGGACAACGGTCCGGGATCCAAAGGCAAGCACCCCTTCGGCTACAAGAGCAAGGCGTTCAACGGGGTGGATGACCGGCTCTTCACCTGCTGGCTGCTGAGCGGTCCCTTCGTCACCGCCAATCGCACCGACCATCTGCAGACCCTGCCGGGGCTTCAGGACGTGCGACAGCGCTACCCCCAGCTCAAGATCGGCGAGGTGCTGGGCGACGCAGGGGTAGGCCACGATGAGCTTCTGCGTTTCGTCCACGAGGGTTTACACGCCTTGCGTACCATCTCTCCCGCCACCACGCCGGCGACAAGGATGATGCGCGCTGTCCTGAACGCCCTTACGATGGGCACGGTGTCCCGCTCTGCGTTCACGGCTACCGGATGCACTGCAACGGCCACAACGACACGGCACACCAGACCAAATGGGTCTGCCGCCAGCGCTGCCGGTTGTAGACTCGGCCCGACTGTCCGTTCCGCGACCCCGAGCGCCCTCTGGGCATATCCGTCACCGTGGGGCTGACGCTTCCCGACGGCTCAGTACGCCTGGCCCGCGACCACGCCCTGGGCAGTCGCACCTGGCAACGCCGACCAGGAACGGCGCCGGCTGAAACGCGCACCCTGGTTTGGTCTGGCCAACGCCGCCAAAGCCTCCCTCATCGACGACATCCTGATCTTACTGGGCAACGTCGCCCGCTTCGTCCGCGAAGCCTCGCTGGCCCGCCTCAACGCATCCTAACTTAGGCGGGCGCGACGCCGCTGCGCAGCCAGTGCCGTGGCTGTGCCGTTTGCGCCTGCCGCGAACCCGGTTTGCGGCGCTCTGGCCCGCCCATATCACCCGAAAGTGCCCCTATCTCTATCGAAACCGGGGAACCCGAGGGCGCGTTTTCCCGTGGAGAGGAGACTTACTGCGGTTTTTCACGCGCCCCGCCGCCCCAAAACGCCTTCAATCCAGCTTTCTACCCCGGTTTCCGTTGTTCCCCTCGCAGAACCTCGCCTCTTTACTGTGGAAGCCCCGGTGCAACGCTGTGTTGACAAAGAGAGCATAATGGTTATACTAGGGTTAGTGTGGCATGGTAGAGTTAGACGGCGCTAACCTCATCACACGTACCTGTGGCAGAAATGGCGAATTGGCTGGGTTTTGACCCTTTCAGGTAGGTAGAAAGTGGTCAGATCAGACCCAGAACCGCTTTTTGTTGTTCGCTAACGAGTTTCCCAAGCGCAATCGGCATCCTGTTAATCTCAACATCCACGAATAGTGAACTGGAGCGGTCGTTTGAGCCGTGTGAGGTTGTCTCGGTACACTGTAGCCTGCCATTGCTGCATGATCTTTGTGCTCGTGCTTGGATTCTCTTTGGTCGGCGCAGGCCCTGCGACGGCTGATCGTGCTCCTACGCTTCTGATCCTCGCCGCGACGCCCGAGATCCTCACGGTGCGCTGGACCTCTCCTGACGTTTACGCACTCCGCGTGCGTCCGGCAGAGCTGCCCGGTTGGCAGACCGATCCCACCTCGAGACTACCCTATGCGACGGCCCTTGTTGTCTTGCCGCCCACAGGCGCGGTGACGTTGACCGTGCGCACGCTCGACGTGACAACGCGAACACTGCAGACGCCGTTGTCGCTAGCGGCGCCTTCAACGGATGATGCCTTGCCGGATCCGTTGTGGGAGCTGCCGGGTCTGCCTTCTGCTGGTGTCACCCTGGTCGAGATCGGGCAGCTAGCCGGCGTACGGCTGGCACAGTTGACTTTTGTGCCCTTTGACCACGATCCCACCGCGCCGCGCCTGACCCACTTCGGCACGGTAGAAGCGACACTGCGCTTTGCCGAACCGCTGCACGCTGCTGGTCCTGTCGCGCCGCTGCACGCTGCGCTGCGGTCACTCGTCCTCAACCCGCGCTTGCTGGAAGGGTATCCTCAACCGGCGAGACCTGCCCTTGTCGAGAAGATTGCGCCAGTTGCCGCGGTGCAGTTCCGCGTGGAAGCGCGCGGCGTGTACGCACTGGCGTGGGAGACGTTGCTGGCCGCCGGCGTCGTCAATGCGACATCAGACCCAACCCGCGTAGCCTTGCATCGCCCGGCGACCGGCGCAACGGTGGCCCTGCATTGGGATCCTGGCGCGCAGCGTTTTCTGTTCTATGCCGATCCACAGCCCACCCGCTGGGCCGCGGACGAGGTCTATCGCGCCACCTATGGCGATGCACCTGGCCTGCGGATGGAGAGGTACACTCCTGCAGCCGCGCCATTGCCCGCCGGTACCCTCTGGACCGAGGTTCTCGTCGAAAAGCAGCGCGCTTACGATTCGCGTTTTCGTTCGCCGCGGGATGCCGATCATTGGTATTGGCGCTGTCTGGAACGACCTGCATCGGCCACCTGCACGGGTGCCGCCGATTTCACGTTACCCCTGAACTCGCCCTTGAGCGCCGGTCCGTCGGCGACGCTAACTGTGTGGTTGCAGGGCTATACCTCCCATGCGCGCGTCAAGCCGAATCACCACGTCGCCGTGCGCGTCAATGGGGAGCAGGTAGGCACAGTGACCTGGGCCGACTTGACGCCGCAGGTTGCCCAGCTTACCGTGCCGTCTACGCTGCTGCGCAGCGGCGCGAATACGGTCCAGCTCGCACTGCCCGGACTCGATGGCGTCGCTATCGAGGGTATGTGGGTAGATGCGCTGGCGTTGCGCTATCCCGTGGCGGGAACCGGGGCGGCAAGCATCTATCTCACCGGTGAGGCAGAGCCCCGGCGCTATGCGCTCGACGGTCTGCCTGCGGATGCACTCGTCTTTGACGTCACCCACGTCGACGCGCCAGTTCTTCTCCCGGTGGGATTCCCTCTAGTGGATGACCGCACCGGCCCGCGCGCGTACTTCGCGCTGCGGTCGGATGCTGTGCAACCGCTTACGGCGTGGTCGGCTTTGGCGACGTTGGCGGAACCATCGGGCGCGGATTATCTGGCCCTGGCTCCCACGTCGCTGCTCCCGGCGCTCGCGCCGCTGCTGGCATTTCAGGAGGCGCGCGGTGTCACGACGTTTGCTGCGCCGACGGAGACGCTCTACGATCTCTATGGCGATGGGCGTATGCACCCGGCGGCGCTGCGCGCGTTCGTTGCTCACGCCTACGCGGCGTGGACACCACGTCCGCGCTACCTACTGTTGGTCGGCGACGGGACGTGGGACCCGCTTGATCACCTGGGGACCGGCTCGCCTACGTTGCTGCCGCCTTACTTGGTCTATGCGGATCCATGGATGGGCGAGATTCCCGCCGACAACCGCTTCGTTGCCGTGGATGGCGACGATCTGCTGCCGGACCTGGCGGTGGGCCGGTTGCCCGTTAACTCGCCCGACGAGCTAGCCGCTGTGATTGACAAGCTTATTTCTTACACGCGGACACCTTTCCCCAGCGATTGGAACACGCGCCACCTCTTCGTCGCCGATGATCCCGACCTTGCCGGCGACTTCCCGGCGGAGGCGGAAACGGTGACGGCGCTTGTCCCCATCACGCACACTGTCACGCGCCTCTATTGTACCAATGACCCCGCTAATCCCACCGCGTGCGCGAATCTGGCGGAGGTGCGGGCGGGCCTATTTCACGGATGGAATCAGGGCGCGCTGGTCGTCAATTGGGTAGGGCACGGCGCTTTTCAACAATGGGAACACGGGCGTCTTTTCCACACGGACGATCTGCCCAAACTGGCGCGCGGGGTGCGTTACCCGCTGGTTCTTTCGATGAGCTGCTTTACCGGGCACTTCGCCCATCCCGACCCGAATATGACGTCGATGGATGAGGCACTGCTACGCCTGCCCCGGGCGGGCGCGATAGCGACGTTCGGCAATGCGGGGTTGGGATTGGGGAGTTCGCACACGCCGCTGCACCAAGCGTTCTATCTGAGCGGGCTTGGAGCAAACTCGGTCTCCCCGGGTGTCGCCGCGAACGTGGCTAAGGTCGCCATCGCCGGAGGTCAGGGTCGCCATCTCGTCGATAGTTTCCACTTCTTCGGTGATCCGGCGCTGCCGCTGCAGTTGGGCGATCTGCCGGAGGGGACGCGACTCTATGTCCCTTTGGTGGCGCGTGGGTACTGATGACCGGCTACCGTCCACCAGAATACTGATCAGGATATTGTGAAGCCAAGTACCAGGGAGGGCAAGAACTAATATGCGTTACTCATTGAAGAGCTTATGGATTATTGCACTGCTGTTGATGTTATTCAGCCTCTGGGGACTGATGCACGCTACGCCGGTTAGCGCCGGTATCACGCCGACGCCAACTACGACGCCCGCCGACACCCCTACTCCGCTGCCGACCGACACGCCGGCACCGACGCCCACCGACACCCCGGTGCCGACGCCAACTGACACCCCGGTGCCGACACCTACGTTAGCGCCAACCGATCCGCCCGCGACCCCAGACCCCGGTCCTGAGCCTTCGCCGACGCCCACGGAGACCCCTATGCTTCCACCTCTGGTGCCGACGACCGGTACCACGATGCCGCCCAGGCCATGGGCGCTAGGTCTGGGCGGTTTGCTGTTGCTCGGGTTTGGCGGGCTGGTCTTCAGTCGCCGGCGGTGATGATGGCGTGGCCGGCGCGGGGATAACTATGGCGATAAAAGGCAGACGTTGGCTGAATATGCCGTTAACCGTGGCGACGGCGGTGCTGCTGGGCGGCCTGGGTTTGTGGTTGCTCAGCCGGCCTGCGCACCCATTGTCGCCGGATGCGGCACGGGCTGTTGCTACGCCTGTCCGGACGACGCCGCCGGTTGCGGTGGAACCTGTGGCGGCTGCGGATGTGGTCGCCTGGATCAACGGTCAGCCCTTACCCATGACGGCATTGACACAGCGCCAGGCTATCGATCGGGTGCTCAACACACTGCTGGACATCCCCGCTGCGGATGAGGCCGCCGCGCTCGACCGGCTGGTCAACGAGGCGTTGCTGTTGAGCGCGGCAGAAGCGGCTGGGTTCGGCATCGCGGCAGAGACAGTGATGGCGGAACGCGAAGCGCTGTTGGCGGCTTACGGTATAACCGAGGTGCAGTTGGAGACAGCATTGCAAGCCGAGGGCTTTGCGCTGGCAGCTTTCGACGCTTACCTCACCAATCTGATTGTTGCCCGCGACTTCAGCGCGACGCAGGCGCAGAGGCGCGGCATGACGGCGGAAACCTATATTCTGGAATTGCGGGAAGCGCACGAGGTGCAGTTCCGCTCCGGCGACGTCAACGCGTTGCTGAAAACCCCGGTGGCAACAACGGCCACCTCTGCGGCCACCGCCGTGCCTAGAGTCACCGCCATACCCGAAGCGACGCCCACGGCACTTCCTCCAACCAGCGACGTGCCGCGCGGCACTGAGGTAGGGCAGCGCGCGCCCGGCTTCGTTTTGCCGGTGCTGGGCGGCGACGCATCGGAGTCGCTCGATCTCGACGCGCTGCGGGGAAGCCCGGTGGTGTTGAGCTTTTGGGTAACGTGGTGCAGCCATTGCCGTATGCAGACGCCGCTCTTGGTGGACGCCCACGCGCGCTACGCCGTCGAAGGGGTGCAGTTCGTCGGCGTCAATGTGCAGGAGACTGCAGACGTAGCGCAACCGTACGTGACGGCGCAGGGCATCGTGTACCCCGTCGTGATGGATGCCGAAGGCCAGACCACCCAGCAATATCAGGTATCCGGCTTTCCGACGACGTATTTCCTCGACGCCGAAGGCCGCGTCACCGCCCGGCACGTGGGACGGTTGGACGCTGAGGCGTTGGAACGGTATGTGGCGATGCTGCGATGAACTCTCAAGCGTAAGAACCGGCGTCGAGGGCGTACCCAAGTGTGCCCCATCCTGTGCGGGAACGACCTTATTCAGCGTGTGGTGTAGCCAGGGTTGGCTCCCCTGAAAAAAATAGGCGCGTCAGCGGAACGCCCCACATATTGTGTTTTATAAGACAAAAAACGGCATAAGTAGTGGGTAAAGCTGAGATTTTCCATACTTCGCGACC
>PWVB01000369.1 GCA_003562365.1 Anaerolineae bacterium | reverse complement strand
TCCAGCAACATTCGCAGGGGCTTGAAGCGCTCGGCTCGCCGGTCGCCGACGATATCACGAAGGCTTTCTCCCCAGGTGCGGATAAACGTCGGCTGGGCAGCTATGGCTATATCGTAGCGTGCGGCGATGTCCTGTGCCTTCTGCGTCGGGAAGTACACGTGGATCAGGTGGCAGCGCCCGGGCGGGCGGCGGGCTTCCTTGAGACCGGCCTCGATGGCGGAGGCAGCGACGTCAATGCCATGATCTCCCGTCGCATGAATACCGACAGGCCAGCCAGCTTGAAGAGCGCCGTTGACCTGGTCCTGCAACTCACGTGCCGAAACACGCGTGGTTCCGAAGCCGTGCGGATCCCCAAGGTAGGGATCGTACAACAGGGCGGTCCTGTGCATCACCCAGAGGTCATACGCCAGCTTGATGGGACCAAACGTCAACCGCCCTTCCCGAAGACCTGAAGTCATTCCGGCAGCCCTGAGTCGATCGGGGCTCACCCCCCGCGGCATGACAGCTACACGAATGGGAAGACGGCCTGCGGCCTCAAGTGACCGGAACGAGGCGATGGTGTTGAGTTCTTCCCCAGGGTTGACGACTCCGGTGAGCCCCATCCGTGCTGCCGACTCCAGCCCACGGACAATCGCCTCCTCCGTCGAAATATCAGCGACGATGGCCGCCCCTTGAGCAGCTAAGGGCGTCATCTGCTTTGCAGAGTAGAGGAACACCCCCAGAGGCTCGCCAGACCGATCCCTCAACACCTCGCCCCCGGGTGGGATGTCGCTGGTATCGATGCCCTCAAGGACGACCGAATTGACGATGGTCTTGTTCACATCGGTGATCATCACCGGCCGCTCATCGGAAACCAAGTCCAAGTCGTGCGCTGTTGGCAGGCGCCCCTCGCTGAGAGACGACTCATGGAAGTTTCCGCCACGCCCCAGGATCGGCCCTGAGCTTCGTCCGGCCGACCGTTGCAGTCCGTCGATGATCTCGTCGATGGACTGCGCATCGTACAGGAGCGTAGCGCAGGTTGTATGCCCTAGCGACACCACGTGGAAATGCGAGTCGATGAGCCCAGGGAGCACGACGGCACCTGCCAGGTCGACTGTCTCTGTGTCGGGCCCCACAAGCCCACGGACTTCGTCATCAGCACCAACGACAAGGATTCTCCCGTTGCGCACCGCAACGGCCGTGGCCATGGTGCCCTTACCATCGAGTGTGCGCACCTTCCCCCCGAGTAAGGCGAGGTCGGGATTCCCGGCCGTCCTATACACCGTTCTGATCTCCTGGTCTCGCAATCCGGAGCAGTTGAGACGAGTGCGAGCCGGGGCAGTTTCTGACTCGGCCCGAGTCAAGCACTCAACAACCCCTAGACTTTGGCAAGGTCGACACGGCGACCTTCTTCCGCTGACACGTAGGCAGAGTAGATCACTTCGACGACTTCGCGACCCAAAGCGGCATTCGCCAGTGGCTCTCGGTCGAACGCTACCGCCTCTACGAAATCGCGGACCTCCTGCGGGTACCCCAACAACCACTCTTCATCCACACTGGGGTAACTCCATCCCGCTTTCGTCCCCACCTTCTCCATAATGTACTCATCTGCGAAGACCTCTGCAGTGGGAGCGTACGCCATGACCATGCCATTGTGAGTCATGTCGCAGTTTATTCGGGCGTTGGACATAATGAGCTCAAGCGTGTCCTCCATGCCGCCCAGCACGATGTCAGACGCCTGGATGAGCGCCGTGGTGCCATCAGTGAAGCGCATGATAATGGTACACCAATTCTCGACATCCTGCCAGTCGGTGACCAGCCACCTCTCACCGGCGGTCTGAAACACCGGTAGCTTGCTCAAGTCCGCTGCATCCGCCATCAGTGAAGCTACCTGGATGGGTTCTCCGTTGCGTCGTAGTCCCTCCTGGCTCTTCAAGTGAATGGCGACAGCGATGGGATGCGGGGCCAGGCGCATCAAAGCCCCTCCTCCCGCTTGCTCCCATATCTTGGCATATGTAGCGTGTGACCCACTGTGGCACTCCCTCGCACGGACTTCGAGGACTGTCCCTCCGCTAGCCTCTGCCAGGCTCAGCGCTTTCTGCACGGCCGGGCAGTACAACCAGTTCTCGGCGTACATCAGTTTCGTACCGTGCTTCTGAGCCGCGGCGATCATCCGGTCTGCACTCCGCAGCGCCTCCTCGAGCATCAGCCGCTTTGGCGTGTCGCCGACCGGATCGGCTGCCCCTGGCCCACCGAAGTAACCCGTGAGCGGCTTCTCGCAGACAACGTGCTTCCCCGTCCGAGCTGCTTGGATGGCGAAAGGCTCGTGCAGGTGGTTGGGTACCGAAAGATCGATGAGATTGATGTCCTCGTGTTCCACCACTCGCCGGAAGTCGTCGTAGGCATTTGGTACACCGTATCGGACGGCCAGCTCTTCGGCCTCCGAAAGCGGCACCGCCGCCACCGCGGTGATCTCCACGTCTAGATCGTTGATCCGATCGTACGCCCGTGCGTGGATGTTACCCACGAACCCCGCACCAATCAGCCCGACCCGAACTCTGTTTGGCAAATTTCCCTCCTAACGGCCGGATAGACTACTGAGAAACAGTTGAGACACAGTCAAGACACCAGGCGCACCGCGGCACGTCGGGGCGACATGGCATTCACCGGTGAGCAGGTGCCGCAAGTCGGTGCCGAATGCTGGACGAAACCCAGGCCTTCAACAGGCTTACAATCGCGCGAACAGTTCGAAGCTACCACCAAGGAGGTAGCTCATTTCGCTCTCGGTCAAGGGAGGCAACCCGGTGGCTTCTGCCTCCTCATTCATCGTCACGAACTTGTCGTAGAGGTCCTTGAGAGGTTCGAAGCACGGCCAGTCGTTTCCCCAGCACACTTTGTACAACGGCACCCCGGCGCGCTTGCAGCGATGAAGAAACTCGAACATCTCCCGTCGAGACCACAGGCTATTCACATAGGAGACGTCACACCAGAAGTTGGGATGCTTGACCATCAAGGCGATGCACTCATCCACCCACGGCCAGCCGGCGTGGCACACAAGTACGTGCAGATCAGGAAAGCACCGCCCCACGTCGTCCAGAAGCCACGGCCGCTCATACTTCAGCGACGGATCAGAGGCTGAGCACAACCCCATGTGGATCATTACTGGTATCGCCAGCTCATCTGCCTTCGCATAGATCGGAAACGCGAGATCTCTATCGTCCGGTGAATACTGGTCGATACCAGGATACAGCTTCAGCCCGTCGAGATTCAAGTCGTCAACGGCGCGCTCCAACTCTGCTACGGCCCTGCCTGGCGTCCGGTGTCGAGGATTGACGCTCGCCATCGCAATGAAGTCGTCCGGGTACGCCTCCTTCAGCGCCGCCATGTAGTCGTTCCCTTTGTCAAGGCTTGCCGGACCGGGCACTTCGGTCATCCCCAACGGGTCTAGCGTGCCTCGCAACCCGTACGGGGTGTAGTCGGAAGGCGACACTCCCAGTATGACTGTCCTATCTACACCAACTTGCTTATGATCTTCGATGCAGAACTGAGGAGAGATGGGCGAAAACAGCTCCACCGCCGACTCCCAGTCTGACTCGATCAGCGGTCGATCCGCGGGAAGAACCCCGGTTGCCTGCAAATACCCCCGAGACATCTCCTTGAGGAATCTCGTCGCGCCAGGCTCTGCTCCGCAGGCCAAAATGTGAGCGTGGGCATCTATCTTCATCTGCTCCACCCTAGTCTCCGATGAAGCGCAGGAAGTTGCTCGCCAACATCCCGTCCATCTCTTGCTCGGTGAAGGGAGCCATGCCCAAGGCCTTTGCCTCCTCGTTCATTGTCAAAAACTTCTCGAGGAGTGAATCCAGGCTCTCGAAGCATGGATAGTCCGTCCCCCAGCAGACCTTGGCGAGAGGCAACCCCCAGCGCTTGCAACGGTGGAGGAACTCAACCATCTCTCGGCGGGTGGTCACGGAATTGTAGTACGAAAGGTCCGTGTAGAAGTTGGGATGCTTCATCACCAAGAACGTGCACTCATCCACCCACGGCTTGCCAACATGGCATATCAGCAGCCTCAGATCCGGAAACTCCAACCCCACATCGTCCAGCAAGAACGGACGGCCGTAAGCCATCTTGAAGGCTGTCACTGCCGACGATGCCTGATGAACCATGACCGGAATGTCCAGTTCGGCTGCCTTCTCCCAAATAGGCCACATAAGATCTCGGTCGTCTGGCGAGTAGCGATCGTACCCGGGGTACAGCTTGAGACCGGAGAGCCCCAGTTCAGTGATGGCCCGGTCCAGTTCGTCCACGGCCCACTCGGTCCCCTTGTAGCGGGGGTTCACGGCTGCGAAGCCAATGAACCTATCTGGGTACAGGTTGACGACCGCTGCCAATCGGTCATTCACCTGATCCAACGTGTGCGGCTCTGGCAAGCCAGTCACGTTCGTGGGATCCCAGAGCCCTCTGATCTCGTATCGCGTATAGTTCGACGGCGCCACCGCCAATATCACGATTTTGTCAATGCCTAGCGCCTCGTGTTCCGCTATGGAGACCTCCGGTAACGTGGGCTCGAAGAGGAATGACAGGTCGTCCCAGTCAGAATCGGTCAGCTGTCGATCAACCGGCAGTCGGCCCACGCTTTGGAAGTAGCTGCGACACATCTCCTTCATGAAGAGACGTGCACCAGGATCGGCGCCAGTGTACAGGATATGTGTATGGCAGTCTATGATCATTGCTGTGTCGTCTCCCTCAAGTGCATACTCGTCGCGAACCCTGCAGCCGCTCCACTTCCTGTGCCTTCAAGATATGGGCACGGCCGCAACCGAGACTGTAGCCAAGCCCCTCCGCTGGTCTGCCAGAGACCCAGCTGCGTTACCCAGAACCTTCGACCCGGAGGCCGGCGAAAGCGCGATCATTCTTCCGTCGATAGCAGGATCACTGCTTCCTCAGTGCCTCAATGACCTCCGCTGCGGTCGAGACCCAACCGTACTTCATTCGGACGTTTCTCAGTGTCGCTTCATGGAGAACTGGGTCAAACGATGACACCCCGTCGGACACCAGGTTCATCCTGTAACCCAGGTGCATCCCGTGGCGCACAGTGTCCTCCACGCAGATCTGCGTGACAGTGCCGACCACGATCAATGACTTGATGTGCTCGGCCTCCAGAACGCTGTCCAGCCTCGAGTTGTGGAACGAGCTGTATCCGTACTTGTCAATCACATACTCGCCAGGCTCTGGGTATAGCTCTTCCACGATGTCGTAGCAAAGCAGCTCCTCGTCAACGTCCGGATAGCGACGCCTGTGTCCGATCCAGCAGAGCTTGACGTCCGGTTCCAGTTGCGGCGACCACTCCCAGATCAGTGTCCTTCGTGGTCCTGCTACGTAGCGCACATACACCACTGGGCGCTCTGTGAGGCGGAAGAACTCCAGCAACGCTTGGATCACGGGAATGGTCCTTCTAGCATCGGGGACCTCCATCGGGGCACCTTCTCGAACGAAGTCATTCTGCATGTCGACCACGACGAGAGCCGGAGCCTCAAATCGGTCAACTGACATCTTCCCTCCCCTCTTTCAAAGAGTCTGCTCTAGAACGGCCGGGCCCGATCTAACCGCGTCGCTCCCGGTGGGAACGTCCCGCAGAGTATCGCGCAGCTGTAGACAGCGTCCTCCGGGCTCTTACTACTTCAGACCTGCTCCTCATCCCCCGACGTAGTACGCCTTCGCGTCGGCGCGAGATGAGGCCCGTCGTGCCCTTGATTACAGGGTGAGATACTCACAGACGACAGTGTCATCGCACAACACATCAACTGCGCCCTCGGCCACCATCTGTCCCTTCTCCATAACGTATCCTCGCTGAGCTACACTGAAGGCTAGGTCCAGATTCTGCTCGACAAGCAGAACGGAAATCCCCAGCTCGTCAGTGATGCCTTCCAGGGCTTCGGTCAGATCCTGCAGAAGGCTTGGCTGCAGCCCCTCTGACGGCTCGTCCAGCAGCATCAAACGCGGGCCCGCAATCAGCCCACGGGCAATCGCCAGCATCTGCTGTTCCCCGCCGCTAAGCGTCCCCCCTTGCTGCCTCCTCCTATCCTTAAGCACAGGGAAGAGATAGAAGACCCGATCCAGATTGTGCATCACCCCGTTACTGGCTGTTGAGCCCAGCTGCAGATTTTCCTCCACGCTAAGCCTCGGAAACACCCTTCGTCCTTGAGGTACATAGCTGATCCCTCGCCTGGCAATCTCCCAGGGATTCAGAGAAGTGATGTCTTCCTGTGCAAAAATCACTGTCCCCTCCCGAGGAGGAGTCAATCCCATCAGGCCTCTCAGCAGTGTTGTCTTCCCGACACCGTTGCGCCCTAGAACACACACGCGTTCCTGCTCGCCAACCGAAAGAGTGATACCGTGAAGAATATGACTGTCGCCGTAATAGACCTGCAAGTTGTCGACCGATAGGAGTTTCTGCCCGGTCACACCGCATCTCTCCCCAAGTAGACGTCGCGAACGGTCTCGTCACGCTCGACTTCCTCGAGACTCCCTTCAACAAGAATCCTTCCTCGGTACATAACTGTCACCCGTCCCCCGAGCGCCCGGACAAAACCAATGTCGTGCGCTATCACGATAGTAGTCACATCTGCCGATATGTCCTTTATCAGACGTACCGTTTCCTGCGTCTCAGCCATGGTCATACCTGCTGTCGGTTCATCAAGGAGCAGCAAGCGCGGCCTGCTGGCCAGGACCATGCCAATCTCGAGCCACTGCTGCTCTCCGTGAGAAAGACTCGAAGCTTCGCTGTTTCGCTTCTCGAAAAGCTGAATCTTCCTCAACAGCGCCGGAAGCCCCTCCTCGAATTCCCGATCAACGGACTGCCGCATCAGAGTGAGAAGACCGACCTTTCCACTGGCGGCCACACGGATGTTGTCCGCCACGCTCAGATC
>PWVB01000045.1 GCA_003562365.1 Anaerolineae bacterium | reverse complement strand
CCCGCCGATGGGCATCGTGCCCGCTACCACGGCATCCATACCCATCTGAATCCCATATGCCCGCGTTAGTGCTAGCGCCGCACCCCGCGCATAGTTACCCCAATCACGGGGAACCCGAGGAGGAATGTCGTCGAGACTGAACGCTAGGCGACCGGGGAAGTTCACACTCTCGACACGGATCCGATTGTCCCGTCGGGGCACAAAGGCTAGATGCAGCGCACGATCCAGCGCCATCCCCGTCACAACTCCATCCTGGTGATCGATGTGAGCGCCCAAGGGCGAGACACGCAGCGGCGAACGTACAATCCGGACATCACTATCCCGACACTCCGCTAGCATGGTCAACCTGTCTCGAACTAATGCCAGCTCCGGTGCTTCAGACACAATCCCAACCTCCGCTATATGACTCGCGGTCCAATGCTACGAACCGAATCGGCACAGCTTCCTGAACGCGCGCTGGTTAACACACAGCTTACAATTTGAGACCTGCAGAACCCCAGCGCTCCCACAGCATCAGCTGCTTGATCCAAAATGCACGCACAGGAAGCTAGCGCTTAACGGATCCTAAACCAGCCTAACCTGCTCGGCAATCCATGGATAGGTCTCTGCAATGCCTTCACGCAGGCTGACCCGGGCTTTCCAGCCCAACCCATACATACGCGCCTTGCTGAAGTTGCGGGCTTGCACGCCCACCGGGCCATCGACGTGCTCAATGGTGACGTCTTTTCCGGAGACGTCGATAACAGTCTGAACCAGATCATTGACGGTGACGTATTCCTCAGTGCCGATGTTCACCGAATTCACAAGATCCGATTGCATCAGCAGGTAAATGCCGTCCACCAAGTCATCCACATAGGTGAACCCACGCACTGCCGTGCCATCGCCCCAGACATCGATGGTGCCGCCCTGGTCGGCCATTGCGACCTTACGGCAGATCGCGGCCGGAGCCTTCTCACGTCCTCCCCGCCAGGTACCGTAGGGGCCGTAGCAATTCTGAAAGCGGGCGACGCGCACGTCAATGGGATAGTGACGTGCGTAGGCCTGCGCCATACGCTCAGCGTAGAGCTTCTCCCATCCGTATTCGTTGTCGGGATTTGCCGGTATCACCTGATCTTCGGTCATCTCCGGGTCGCCGGGCTGCATATCCGGATAGACACAGGCTGACGAAGAAAAGAAATAGCGCGACACGCCAGACTTTACAGCCGCATCGATCATATGGATATTGATGAGCGCGCTGTTATGCATTATGTCACACTCAGCTGAATGGATAAAGCCCATGCCCCCCATATCGGCAGCCAGCTGATAAACCTCGTCGCAGGTGCCACCGTCCACCGCCAGCGCTTCCCAGCAGTTCTCGGGATGGCGCAGATCTAGCAGTCGGAAGTCGTCGGCTTCCGGTGTGCGAAATTCATGGGGTTTGATATCCACGCCCCGCACCCAGTAGCCCTCGCGCTTAAGCTTTGAAACAAGATGGCCTCCGATAAAGCCTCCGGCACCACAGACAACCGCTTTCTTCATTCGTTTAACCCCTTTCAGCGTTTTAATACAGCGCAGGCGACCCCAGAGCTTCAAGATCGAGGTTCAGCCCGCGATTTTACCTAAACGGTGTTCAGAAATCCGCGTTCGGACAGATACTCAACAATGAGCCGAGCATTTTCCTCGGGCGTGCGATCCACAGTGTTGACTCGGATCTCCGGGTTCAGAGGTGCTTCATATGGATCGTCAATGCCCGTGAATCCCTTGATCTCGCCGCGCCGAGCGCGCGCATAGAGTCCCTTCACATCACGCTGTTCACAGACCTCAAGCGGGGTATCGACGAAGATCTCGATGAAGTGCTCGCCCCCCACCATCTTGCGCGCCTCATTCCGCGTGCTGCGATAGGGACTGATAGCGGCACAGATGACGGTGCCTCGGTGGCGGGCGATCTCGCCGGCAACAAAGCCGATCCGCAGGATGTTAGTATCGCGATCTTCCTTGCTGAAGCCGAGCCCCTTGGAAAGATGCGTACGGACAACATCGCCGTCGAGCACAGTTGCTTGGCGACCGTACTCAAGTAGCATCGGCACCACCGCGCTAGCAATCGTGGACTTGCCTGAACCGCTCAAGCCGGTAAACCAAAGGCATATGCCTTGTTTGTTGCGCGGCGGATGTGCTTCCGTCAGAATATTCGCCGTCTCGGGGCGTGTGAACCAGCTGGGAAGTGGGGTGCCTCTGTCGAGGTATTCCTCCCGAACTTGAGTGCCGGAGATATAGAGCGCCTTGGCATCAGCGGGTGCCTCCTCGCGGGCAATATAGTCATCTTCTTCCTCAAGGTATACCAATTCCCTAAAGACTACTGCCTCGACACCCAGTTCTTCGCGATACTGATCCATCATCTGCTGGGCTTCGTATGGACCGTAGAAAGGCCGACCGGCGCTGTCGTTGCCCGGCCCTGCGTGGTCACGTCCTACGACAAAGTGGGTTGCTCCGTAATTCCGGCGGATAATTGCATGCCACAGCGCTTCACGGGGACCCGCCATACGCATCGCTAAGGGCAGTAGGCTGAGCGCGACACTGTACCCCTCGTAGTAATTATCGACCAGTGCCTTGTAGACCCGCACGCGAGTGTAGTGATCTACATCACCGGGCTTGGTCAGGCCCACTGCTGGATGAATTAGCAGGCTACCACCAACCCGTTCAACGGCCCGTTTCGTCAGCGCCTCGTGTACACGGTGCATCGGGTTACGGGTTTGGAAAGCCACGACTCTTTCGTGCCCCATCTTCGCCAGACATCCCCGCACCTCAGCTGGCGTACGTCGCAGCTCGACGAAGTCGTAATATTTAGGAGGACTGAGTACCCGCAGCTCACCGGAGATGCAGAGATCACCCCAACGTTCCATCTCAGAGACCAAGGGGTGGCGAGGATCGACCGTCCCCAGCACCAACCGTGCCTCTCGAATCGGATCCCAGCGGAAGACCTCTTCCAATCTCATGATTGCGATACGGTAGTTGCGGGAGTCGCACAATGTGATCCACTCCCCCCGCGTCGGAAGATCCTCCTTGTTAATCGTCAAAGTCAGTGGGATCGGAAAGAGGGTGCCATCGCTTAAGCGCATCTCAGTCAGGACGCGCTGATAATCAGCCTGGCCCATAAAGCGATCCAGCGGTGAGAATCCGCCGGTTGCCAGCAGCTCAAGATCACATAGATTGCGATCTGAAATCTGGAACATCGGATACTGGTTAGCTGCTTCCATCAGGGATGGACGTTCCTCTTCCGACGCCACCAGGTTGACAAGATCGCCACCATAGGCGGAGATCAACTTGACATCATCGTTGCTAACACTGTGCATCGTTACAACTCCTCATGTGATTACCCTCCACCACGACACTGCGATCGGTGTCCACAATCACCTCATCGCAGTAGACCACACCTGGGACCAGGATAACACCCCTCCGGCGTGAGTGCTGACTAACCATACAACCAACACTTGCGCTTAGGAGGTCAAGGATCCTCAGTTAGTAATCCAGACCGATCCCTCTGCCCGGCATCCTCTCCCGAAACGTCTTCCCCTACCGCCCCCTTAGCCGGCGGCAACCTGCTCGCCATAGGTCAGTAGAGCCTGGACCTCCTCCGGCGAGCGGCCTTCGGCATAGACCCGCAGCACGGGCTCGGTGCCAGAAGGACGAATCAGCAGCCAGGCATCGTCGGCCAAGAGGTACTTTACGCCATCACGAGCAGTTACCTCAGCGATCGATTCCCCAGCGAGATCTGTAGGTACCTGTTCCTGCAGACGTTGGACCATATCTGACTTGGCAACCGGACGATTCAAGGGGACGTCGCGCCGAGCGTAACAGGTCGGCCCGACCTCCTTCTGTAGGTCCGCGATCAATTCATGAAGCGGCGCCTTGGCATGCGCCATCGTCTCCAATAGCAGCATGCCCATCAAAATCCCGTCTCCCTCAGGAATGTGGCCCTTGATGGATAGACCGCCGGACTCTTCGCCTCCGATCAACACATCCTCGCGGAGCATATAATCGGCGATGTAGTTGAAACCGACCGGTGTCTCACGGAGCGGCAGCCCGTAGCGCTGTGCAAGGCGATCGACCATCCGTGTAGTCGAAACAGAGCGCACAACTACACCGCTCCAGCCGCGCACCTCCACCAGATAGCGCAACGCCAGAGCAAAGATGTGATGTGGATCGACAAAGTTGCCCAGCGCATCGACGGCACCGATACGGTCGGCATCTCCGTCAGTCGCTAACCCCACATCGGCGTGGTGGGCCTGAATTGCCGCAACCAACGCTTGCAGGTAGTGAGCCATCGGCTCAGGATGGATGCCGCCGAAGCCGGGATTCATCTCACCGCGAATCTCACACAGATCACAACGCGTGCGGCCCAGCAGATCGCGAAAGGCCCCGCGCCCCGATCCATACATGGGATCCGCCACGACGCGCAACTCGCCACTTGAAATGGCGTCCAGATCCACTAGCCCCGACAGATGCTGATAGTATGCCCAGGCGGGATCAAAGCGTCGGATCAGGTTGAGGGCAAGAGCCTGCTCATACTCCATCAAGTTGGGACCGCGCGCCTCAAGCTGGTTGCGCTCCAGCAGGGCTTCAATCTGACGCGCCTGCTCCGGTGATGCCGATCCACCGAAAGCAGCCTTCAGCTTAAGGCCATTATAACGCGGGGGATTATGACTAGCCGTGATCATCACGCCAGCAACGGCCCGCTTATCGACAACTGCAAAAGAGACAGCCGGGGTGGGCGCGTCAGCGCGCGTCAGATGCGCGACAACGCCGTTGCCAGCCATCACCCGAGCCACTTCCCGGGCATAGCGATCTGAGAGAAAACGGGTGTCGAATCCCACCACCACTTCGGCACGCTCGCCATTCGCTTGTTCCTGAATGTGATCTGCGATAGCCTGCGCGACGATGCGCAGGTTTTCAAAGGTAAAAGTATCGCTGATAACCGCACGCCAGCCATCGGTCCCAAACTTGATCGACATCTGTCCTCCACTCGACGCAGACTAAGAAAAAAAGCCCATACCCACAGTACCTTAGGGTACAAGCTTTTCGCCCCTGCACAGCGCATCCTACCCGAAGCCCTTAAGTTGTCAAGCAACCGAACAGACCGCCAGACCTCAAAAAAGCTGTCCGAAAGACTCAGAAGAAAATTCCCAGCGACCTCAGCGGTTCAAGCTGCTGTTCCCGAAGTTCCGCAAGGCATTGCGCAGCTTAACCATCTGCAAGTTGCTGGTCAGATCACCACGGGTGCGCTCCAGTACACCCCGGAGCTGATCCACTCTCCGTCGCAGCCCTCGCGTGATCGCGTCAGGATATCCAAAGGCCATAAGCACCTCATAGACGGCATCCATACGAGCCAGCAGATGCTCGGCTTCATCAAAGCTCTCCCGGCGCAACAGATCGAGACAGCGCCGTCGCAGCTCACTAGCGGCTTCACAGACACCGTTTAGGAAAGTGTTGAGGGGAATCGAAGTGTCGTGAAGCGAAGGCAAGTCACGGTCAGAAATCAGTGCCAATGTCACTCGCGCTTCCACAAGCTCCTTCAGCGCATCCTGCGTGTAACCAGCATAGCTGAGCTCAGGATACGGTGCCAGCCGTGCCTGTAAAGACCGTCCCTTCGCGTCGGCCTCATGGAGCAACGCCTCAGCGTCATCCCATTGCTCGCGGTGTCCGGCACGAATCGCGTTAGAGCAAAGGCGAATGAGCTCGCGACATTGCTGAAGTGCTTCATCGCGAACCTTATTCTGGACTGAGAGATCCGCCTCCGCCAGCGACGCCAATTCATCCAACCAGGTCTGCAATGGTCGATCCATCGATCTCACTCCGTTTCCGGCGGTGTCTTTCCCGCGAAGAAAGAACGGACAAGATCATCTCCCTCCCCGGGAACAGAGATCTCACCGAAGGCTGTCTCGTATTTGGCGAGATTCTCCTCAAGCGCCCGCAAGGTCAGCTTCGCATTCAGCGGCGTCATCACTACCCGAGAACGGACTCGGATCTTGGGCTGATTCGGCAGCATCTGAGCGAGATCGATGATCACCTCGGAGGGTGTATGGGAAATCAGGGCGAAGTTTGCGTAGGTCGGCTCCAACTCTGATGGAAGCTCAACATTAAGCGACCGCTGCTTGGGCTGGTTCATTCTGCCTCCTTAGACAGCAACAGAGGGGACGCAGCCCCTCTGTTGTCAACTCTTGCACCTTGATATGGACTAGAAGGGAATAACCCCATTCTCATCACCGTAGGAACCCTCATCTTCATCGGGGCCACCACCGGTCGGCTCGCCACGTCCCGACAGAAAGATGATTCGATCAGCCGTCATATCGTAGCTGGCCCGAGTCACACCATCCTGACCCGTCCAAGTCCGAGGCCCACCAGTTTCCTTGTCGGGCGTGAGCCGTCCCTCAATCATCACTTGTCGTCCCTTGCTCAAGTACTGCGCCGTAACTTCCGCCTGACGGCGCCAAACACTTACCCGGAACCAACAAGTCTCCTCGCCCGGCGAGCCATCTGAGTTCGTCCACCGCCGGTTTGTCGCAACACTGAATGATGCCACCGGTGTGCCATCGGGTGTGTAACGCAACTCTGGATCACGCCCCAAATTGCCGACGATGATCACCTTCTGGTAGGACATCGTGCTTTAGCTCCTTTCCAGCCTGCACTGCAAGGGGATGAAGTACTGAATCATTTTACATCAGATGGATCTGAAGCGCAAACTAGGGCGAAAAGCGGGATAGCGCAGCAATTAACATAAGCGCGATGGCAGGTCTCGTAGACAGATGACGCATTTGCACTACTGCTTGGCATCAGTCAACGCCGCAGATGGGTGCGGCGATGCTGGAAGCGATCGTCAACGCAGGCACCTTGCCGGGGCAATGGATAGCGTGCGATGAAGCCTTTGGTCGCTCCACGGCCTTTTCTTGACCAGGTCGCGGAGTT
>PWVB01000041.1 GCA_003562365.1 Anaerolineae bacterium | reverse complement strand
GTCACTTCCAAAACCTCGATCTTTCACCTCCAAGGATAACACAGAATTAGAGTTTTGTCAAATGCGCTGACGCGGTCTACCATTATTTAGCACGGTTTTAGTTAGCAGTTGTTACCTCCTTGACTCTAAGATCCCTATCTGCTCGCCCGGAAAGCCTCAGGTCAGAGCACCTGCCAACCGATGCGCGAAGCTGCTCTGTTCGTTTATCAGTATACATCCATCTGCTGATGTGCGTCCAACTCCGTTGCCGTTGCCGTTACCGGTTGCACCGGCGCCTCGATTAACTATAATGAGAGCAAGCGACACAGAAAAAGGTGCCTGGGGCGCACGCCTATGGAGGCGCACGGACCACGCCGAACGCTCGAACACTCAACGCGGCCTCCAGTGGCGTCGCTAGCCCGGCACCAGGGAGTACAGGCAACCAAGGAGAGGAAGATGGCTGATACGGAGCACATCGTAGGATTGATCAAGGAAATTCCGCTTTTCCAAAGCCTCAAGCGGCGCCAGCTAGATACCCTAGCCCGGATCTTCGTCGAGCGCAGATGTCAGGCTGGTGAGATGCTGGTGCCCCAAGACCAGAGCGGATACGGCTTCTTCGTGATTACCGCTGGATCCGCCAAGGCGATCCGCCGGCGCAGTGACGGGTCCGAAGTCGTCGTGAACACTTTTGGGCCCGGCGACTTTTTCGGCGAGATCGCTCTCTTGGACGGTGGTCCGCGAACCGCCTCGGTGATTGCTACTGAGCCGATCCACTGCCTGGTCCTGCCCCGCGAGAATTTCCTCAGCGCCTTGAGGCGCGATGGTGATATGGCGGTTGCCATCCTAATAGAGCTCACCAGGCGGTTCAGATCCTCATTGGACGCTTGCTGAGCAGCAACAGCAGCTCGAAAATATGAGTAGCGATAGGGCTCGACGGTGATGAACTGCCCCAGCTGCGGATTCGATAACCTGGTCGAGGCTCGTTACTGTGGTATGTGTGGGACGAGACTGGCCCACATATGCTCGGCCTGCGGTCACACTAATCCAGGCGGTTACCGTTACTGCATCCGCTGTGGTGCGCCCCTTTCAGTGGAGGTCCCGATCACCCAGCAACTCGCGGGCGTCGAAACGAAACCGTCCACTGTCGAACCACCGGCAAGGCCCATTCCCGAGGCGACAGTCACCCCCTCGCCACCGGCCACTACGGAGACGGAGATCGCCATTCTGGAGGGTGAGCGGCGCGTTGCGACCATCATTCTAGCTGACGTGCAGGGATCCACCGATCTGCTCGAGCAGGTCGGCACCGAGGCCTGGGTTGAGATGATGAACCACGTTTTCCAGCTTCTGGAGGCTGAGATCTACCGCTTCGACGGACGCGTGGATCAATTTCGTGGGGATGGGCTAGTCGCCTTCTTCGGCACGGCGACCGCACACGAGGATGATCCTGAGCGTGGTGTCCTGGCAGCTATGGGAATGCAGCGAGCCATCCGCGATTACGCGACCGATCTTGCTAAAGAGGAGAGCATCGATCTTTCGCTGCGGGTAGGTGTCAACACCGGAGAGGTCATCGTTACCAGCGTCGGCGACGCCGATACGTACAGTGAGAACACGGCGATGGGTGAGGCCATCGCCGTGGCAGCGCGGATGGAGCAGGCTGCTGAGCCCGGTACCGTACTGGTAAGCGAAAACACCTATCGCCTAGTCGAGGGCCAGTTCGACTGGCTAAACTTGGGAGAGATCAGAGTCAAAGGAGTCAGTCGCCCAATCCACGTCTATCGCCCCCTCGCCTCCCGCATCTCCTCGGACCGCTCGCACGACTACGACTATGAGGCCACTCCCCCACTGATCGGACGGGAACGTGAGTTGCAGGAGCTTATCACTGCCATCGACGAGCTTCGCGCCGGTCGAGGAGGGATCGTCGCTGTCACCGGGGAGCGCGGGATGGGCAAATCGCTACTGGTGAACGAAATGCGGCGTCGCATCGTGCGACAGGAAGCCCTCTTGGCTGAAATACAAGGCACTGAGTCAACCGATGGTCTAGGCGACATCCCCGATGCCTACCCGACATTGCCGCCAACGCCCCCCCCCTCCAATCTCCGGATCCGTGAACTACAGGGCCGGGCCCGATCTTACGATCAGTCGCAGCCCTACGCAACGTGGCAGGAACTGCTGCGCAACTGGGTCGGGATACGGGCGGACCAGCCCCCGGAAAGCGCTCGCGATCGGCTGCGCGAGAAAGCAGAAGAGCTGTGGGGCAGACGCGTGATCGAGGTCTATCCTGACCTTGCCCGGTTCTTGGGGCTGCCTCTCGAACCCGCAATAGCTGAGCAGATCAGCCACATCGATGCTGAAGGGTTGCGCCAACGTGTCTTCCTGACAATACGGAGCTGGATTGAGGAGCTTGCCCAACAAGGCCCGTTAATACTCACCTTCAATGATATGCACTGGGCCGACACCACCTCCTTGGATCTAGTAAGGTACTGCCTTCCGCTATGCGAAGACCTTAGCCTAATGTGGCTCTTCGTCTTCCGCCCAGACCGACTATCGGCGGTCTGGGAGTTCCAGCATTATCTGGAGACCGAATATCCGCACCGTCTGCAGAGCGTCACCCTCGCTCCCTTCGATGCAGCACAGAGCCAAGCGCTGATCGAATACCTGATCGGCCCGAATGTGCTACCTGAGGAGACCCAAGCGCTGATCATCCAGAAAGCAGAGGGCAATCCCTTTTTCACCCAGGAACTGGTCCGCTCGCTGATCGCTAACGGCACCCTAGTGCATACCGTGACCACCGATGCCGACGGAGATGCCATCGAACGCTGGGAAGTGGCCGAGGAAACCACCAAGCTCAGTCTTCCAGACAGCCTACAAGGTCTGCTCATGGCACGTATTGATCGCCTCGCACCGGCTCAGCAGCAGGTGCTCCAGCGGGCCGCCGTGATCGGCGCGATCTTCTGGTCGAAGGTGCTCCAGGCCATCTCAGTGGACCTTCCCGAGCTGCCGGCGCACCTAACCTCATTACAACGAGCGCAGCTCATAGTAGAGCGCGGTCGCAGTCCAAGCTTGGGCATTGAGTATGGTTTCAAGTCCAGGCTGGTCCGTGACGCGGCCTATGACAGCCTCTTGAGTTCGCAACGGGTTGCCTATCATCACCGTATAGCCGAATACCTCGAAACCAGATTCGAAATCGATGCAATGGCCCAGGATCAGGGCCACCTGATCGGCACGCTGGCGCACCACTACCAGCACGCCAGCAGGCCCGCTAAGGAATTATACTACACGCTGAAAAACGCAGAACATGCAAAGGCGATCTTCGCCAATGCCGAGGCCAGCCAGTATTATACGCACGCTCTAGAGCTGATCGACCGACTGACCGAAAAGGCCAAGGAGGATGAAGATCGTCGACAGCTTAAGGAACAACGCTTCCAGGTCCTGATGGGCCGCCATCAGGTCTACTACCTGATGGCTGAATTCGAGGAGATGAGGTGCGACGCCGCGGCGTTGCTCCCTCTAGCGCGGGAGCTGTCGAGCGAGGGATCCGGAGATCCTACCTGGCTCATCGATGCCTTGCTTCACCAGCCCGGCGTCGGCGATCACCACTGCCGCGATGAGGTCAGGGACGGCCAGCCTATGGCTGAGGAGGCCTTGGCGCTGGCACGGGAGATCGGTGATAAGCGCCGCGAGATCGAGTGCCTGGTCACCATCATTAACCAGAAGCTGGCGCTCAGCGATCCCGACTGGCACCAGCTGGCTGAAAGCGCCCTTGATCTGGCTCGCGAGATCAGCGACCATTACTATGAGGCTCGCCTGCTGGTAGGTATGGGCAGCATCTTTGCCTTCAGCGATCAGCCGGAACGCAGCATGGAGTACCTTGAGGCAGCGGCTGCGTTGGCAATGAGCGAGGGGTTGGAGGACAAAGTTGTCCAGATGTCACTACTGAACCTGCTGGGCCTTGAGTACGAGCGCAACGGCGACTACTATCGGCTCCTGACAGAGTATCAACAGGAGCGCCTGCACGCCAGTCGAGAGATCGGCCACCGACCGATGGAGAGCCAGGCGCTGCAGGCCTGCGGACGCATCGCCGGAATCTACTTAGGCGACTATCCTGCCGCGCTGAGCGCGCTGGATGAATGCTATCGCATCCTTGAAGGCAGCCGCGATCTCGTCTATCCTCTCCTTCACATCACCCAAATCCACCTTATGCAGGCTGAGCTTAGTAAAGCACAGCAGACCCTTGAGGAGATCCATCGCATTGGCGAACCACCACAGGATCGAGCGAAGGCTAGCCTTATGTTGGTCGAGGCAATGCGCTACAACGCCCAGGGCGTGCGAGCCGCCACCCGGGGAGAGCACAAGGACGTCTCGCAGTCTTTGACCCTGGCCCTAAGGCACGCCCGAAAGGTGGTTGCGCTTGCGGAGGCCAGCCCGCTGGTCTCCCAGCAATACGAGATGGCCGCCCACTGCAAAGCTACTGTCGCTTGCCTGGGGCTGGCTCAGTCCAACCATAAACCTGACGAGCAAGCAGTCTATCTTTCTGACGCGTTGGACGCTGCCCGACGCGGCTACGAGATATACCAACACTTTGGATTTGCCCAGATCGTCGAGTGCGTCAGCGAGGAAGTCTTTTTCCGCTACAGCCAGGCGTTAGCCGCCAATCAGCTTCAGGAATTGGCCGTTCGCTTTCTCCGGCGAGCTTATGACGAGATGATGCACAAATACAGTCTGATACCTCCTGATAGCCACTTTCGCCGTACATACCTGGAACACATCCCGCTGCACCGCGAGATTAAGGCTGCCTATGCCACACGGGTCGGGTCAATCCTGACAGAAGCCAGCCAGATATGGCAGCAGGCTGAGAATACAACCTCCTCCGAGCGAGTCATTTAGGTGGGCGCCCAACTCTGGCGAGCGCTTGCGGCTTCCAAACTAAGTCGGTGCGGTGCTCACGGATCCCGTCCTGCCCCACCACCCAATACTCAGACCCGTGCTTGGTGATTACAGTTACGGCTTTCAGCCAGATTATTCACCGAACAGGGCTCCCTCCTAAGCACCCTCTTCACGTCCCGTATCCGTTCCGGTGATCTGGTCTCTCAGGGTAGTTAGCTGTCACATCGCCTTGCCAGATCTACCTATGTAGTTCCTGGAGGACTTGAGGCTTGCTCGGCCCTGTTCGTCAAGCCTGTGCTTTGTCTGCCGGCTCGTGGAAAGGTCGCGTCCGCCAGACTTCATCTCGCGACGGACACCTTTGCTTCGAATCGTGGTTCTGATCATCTCGGGCGGGCTTCAGTGCCTTCCGTTGCCACCCTGTTTCCCTCCGATCACCCTGACCGCGTTTCTCGACATTCTCCGGCTCTCCATCCAGTCTAGCGACATCGTCGCTCTTCTGAGCAAACAAAGTGGCCGATAACATGATAGTGTAAGGATCTGCTCCCGGCTCAGAAGTGCGAAGTCATACCACAAGGTGCTGAGCACCTGCTGCTGGCTGGTCAGAAAGTCCTCGTGGCGTGAGCGAGCAGATCCGTCGCCTTTCAGCAAACGTCCGCAGGATATTGGAATCATATTTAGCATACCAATATCCTGAATTCCTCTATTCCCCTATTGACAGCGGACTATCTTTGCCCATAATGTAAGTAAGTGTTTACTTACTAAGATGTGGGAGGACGATCAGCATGACAGCAGAGGAAACCAAGGCACAGATTCTCCAGGCCGCCGCAGCGATCTTCGCGCGAGATGGGTTTGCCGGCGCTCACGTCGCCGAGATCGCCGAGGAGGCTGAGGTGAATGTGGCTTTGATCTACCGCTATTTCGACAGCAAGGAAGGGCTCCTGCACGCCCTACTCGAGGGTCTCTCGCAGGCCGGGCGCCATCGGCGTCACCAGCTCTTTGACGGACAGCCCATCCCCACCACAGCGGAGCAGCTCGACAAGATCCAACGGCATGACTGGGAAGAGCTCCATCCCTACCGTGATATCCTCAAGATCGTGCTCTTCGAGTCGATCAAGGGTGAAGATCCCGAGAGCACGTTGATGCAGATTTTCGACGAGGATGTGCTCCGCCGGTTTCCTCCCGAAGCGGTGGAGCAGCGGGATGACGAGGCAGTGCAGCTCAAGCTCGCCGCATTCTTCTTCGGGTTCATGCCTTTTATAAACTTCCTGATCTTCTCGGAGCGCTGGGCCCGCCATATGGGCCTGGACCCAGAGCAAGTGCAGGACGCCTTCTTTAGCGTCAACCGGGAGCTCTACATTGAGAACATCATCGCACGGCTGAACAGCTTTCGAGAAGCGAAAGGAAAGGAGAAAGATGATACAGCTTGAGAACGTAACCAAAACTTACGAGATGGGACCGGTCAGCGTGGTCGCGCTCACCGGGATCAATCTGAACGTGAGAGCAGGTGAGTTCGTCGTCGTCCTGGGGCCATCGGGCAGCGGTAAGTCCACGCTGCTCAATATGATCAGCGCACTGGATTCACCCACCGAGGGCCGCGTCGTCGTGAACGAGAGGGACGTCACTCGGGCCGGGAGGCGGGCAAAGTTCGACTTCCGCCGGAGGAACATCGGATTCATCTTCCAGAGCTTCAACCTCTTCCCCACCCTAACGGCCCTGGAAAACGTCCAGTACGCCGTAGACCTGCAGAACGGCAAGGGATCCAACGGTGAGGCGGCCCCAGTGCTGGAGAGCGTTGGACTCGGGCCGCGTATGAACCACTTCCCGCACGAACTCTCCGGCGGCGAGCAGCAGCGCGTCGCCATCGCCCGCGCCCTTGCCACCGGCAACCCGATCCTACTCGCCGACGAGCCCACAGGCGAGCTCGACTTCAGGACCGGCGTCCAGATCCTCCACCTGCTGGAGGAGCAAGCTCGGGCGGGCAAGACCGTGCTCGTCGTAACCCATAACCGCGAGATCTCCCGCGTCGGCGACCGCGTGATCGAGCTTAGCAGCGGCGAGATCGAGGCTGACGGCCCACCCCGGGGCGGCCGAGCCGCC
>PWVB01000097.1 GCA_003562365.1 Anaerolineae bacterium | reverse complement strand
CGGTAAAGACGGTCGCCGGAGTGGGTTCACGGAGACCTAAAACGCCCGGGGAGCGGATGTCAGACTCTTCTGCGCAATCTGCAGCGAAACGTGCATTTATGGCCGAAGAAAGGCGGCCTTCCAAACCGTGTCAGTTTGGCACAGCTTGGTAAAACAGGAACCATGGCATTCACCATCCAACGCGGAACAAATATTTCGCACTGGCTGAGCCAGAGCCAGCGCCGCGGCGCTGAGCGACGGGCCTTCTTCACCCAGGCTGACGTGCAACGCCTGGCCAAGATGGGCGGAGGCCAGCTGGACCACTTGCGCATCCCCATCGACGAAGAACAGATGTGGGACGCCGAGGGCAATCCGGAGCCAGAGGCCTTCGAGCTATTGGATGCAGCGCTGGACTGGTGTGCGGAGTCGGGCCTGCGCGCCATCGTCGATCTTCACCTCCTACGCAGCCACCACTTTCTTGACACCGAGGATCCTCCGCTCTTTGCCGATCCGCAGGAGGCGACGCGCTTCGCCGGACTGTGGGGCCAGCTCTCGGAACGCCTGGAGCCTCGCGATCCCGGTCTAGTGGCTTACGAACTCCTGAATGAGGCAGTGGCCCGTAATCCAGAGGACTGGAATCGGGTGGCACAGCTGGCCTATCAGGCAATTCGCGAGCGTGAGCCAGCGCGCATTATCGTGCTGGGGTCCAACTGGTTCAACCAGCACCACACGTTCCACAAGCTGCGCGTGCCTGACGATGAGCGGATGATCCTCACCTTTCACTACTACTATCCGATGTTCATCACGCACTACACCGCAAGCTGGTGGGCGGATGGCGGCGACTACGCCGGACCCATCCACTATCCCGGCAAGCCCATAGCCGAGGAGGATCTGGTAGCTCTCGACCCGGCGCTACAGCGGAAGATCCAGGAGAACGATTGGAACCGCCCCTTTGGGCGCGAGGCGATGATCGAGGACCTGGCCCAGCCGCTTGCGGTGAGTGAGCGCACCGGGCTGCCCCTCTACTGCGGCGAGTTTGGCTGTTACGATCGAACACCGGATCCGCTACGCCGGGCCTGGTTCCGCGACATTCTCACCATCTTCGACGAGCACGGTATTGCCTGGGCCAACTGGGATTATAAGGGCGCCTTCGGCATCATCGACGACGCCGGTAATCCAACCGCCATCGCCGACGTGCTGTTAAGCTGACTGGCACTTGAACTGAGTGTCTCCCAGAAGCGTTAAGGCTATCGAGGAGACATCCAGGTAGTGGTACAAGCTATGACAAGGAGTCCACATGAAGGCCATCGTTTTGATGTTCGACTCGCTCAACCGCCATTTTCTCCCTCCCTACGGCAACGACTGGGTTCACGCGCCAAACTTCGAGCGTCTGGCCGAACGAACCGTCACCTTTGACACCGCCTACGTCTGCTCAACGCCCTGTATGCCAGCCCGCCGCGACTTCCATACAGCGCGTCCGAACTTCCTCCACGCTCCCTGGGTGCCGCTGGAGACCTTCGATGATTCGATCCAGGAGATCCTTAAGAACCACGGCGTCTACACCCACCTGGTCAGCGACCACTATCACTACTGGGAGGATAACGGACATTACTACAACACACGCTATGACACCTGGGAGTTTCTGCGCGGCCAGGAGGGTGATCCGTGGATTGGACAGGTGGCAGATCCACAGGTCCCGACCACGATCAACAAGAAGGGACGCCGGCAGGACTGGGTCAACCGCCCGCACATTGCGGCGGAGGAGGACCTGCCGACGACCAGAACGGTGCAAGCCGGTCTCGACTTCATCCACCGCAACCAAACGGAGGACAACTGGCTGCTGCATATAGAGGCCTTTGACCCTCATGAGCCCTTCTTCGTCCCCCAGAAATACCTGGACCTCTACGAGGACGGCTACACTGGACCCGTCTTCGACTGGCCCGCCTACGACAGCGTCACCGACGAAACACCCGAGCAGATTCGCCACCTGCGTACCCGGTACGCGGCCTCGGTGAGTGCTTGTGACGCCCGCCTGGGCGAGGTGCTGGACCTGATGGATGATCTCGATCTTTGGGACGACACCATGCTGATCGTCTGGACCGACCACGGACATATGTTGGGCGAGCACGATCTTTTTGCTAAGAACTACCAGCCCTGGTACGAGGAGCTCTCCCACACGCCCTTCTTCGTCTGGGACCCACGCTCCCAGCAACAGGGTGTCCGGCGCGAAGCGCTGGTGCAACCGGCCCTCGACCTGGGTCCGACGTTGCTGGACTACTTTGGCGTGGCGCCGACGCCGGATATGCTGGGCTATTCGCTAACCGAGACTCTGGAGACCGATGCCCCGGTTCGCGAGGCCGCGATCTTCGGCAACTTCGGCCACCACGTGAACGTCACTGACGGCCGCTACGTCTACTACCGCGCACCAGTGCCGCAGAACCAGCCGCTCTACGCCTACACCCTGCAAACCGTACGTCTGCGTCAAGCGCTGCTTAACGACGGGACCGTACCCCAGATGGAACTGGTTCCCCCCTTGACCTTCTCCAAACAACTGCCGGTGTTGCGCATCGCCACGCCGGGCCCAAGCAGCCCAACCCGGTTTGGTACGTTGCTCTTCGACCTGGCGACCGACCCGCAGCAGGCCAACCCGCTGGACGACTCCGCCGTGGAGAATCGCTTGACCGTGCAAATGGTGCAGTTAATGCGCGACTGCAATGCGCCGGCAGAACAGTACACAAGGCTCGGGCTCGATATGCCCGACGAAAGCGTTGATCTATGACCTTTGACTGGGAGTTTCCGTATTCCGCCCAGCGTATGCCGATCTTAGCGGAGAACGCCGTGGCCACGTCACAACCGCTGGCGGCGGAGGCGGGCCTGAGCGCCCTGCGTAAGGGTGGCAATGCCGTCGATGCGGCGCTAGCGACGGCGATCACGCTCACTGTCGTAGAACCGACAAGCAACGGCATCGGCAGCGATGCCTTCGCCATAGTCTGGGACGGAGAGGCGCTACATGGGCTCAATGGCTCGGGACGGGCGCCACAGGCGCTCTCGCCGGAACTATTCGCCGATCGAGAGACGATGCCCGAGTTGGGATGGGGGCCTGTAACCGTGCCCGGCGCCGTCAGCGCCTGGACCGCTCTGGCGGAGCGCTTCGGGCGACTGCCCTTTGCCGAGCTCTTCGAGGACGCGATCCGCTATGCCCAGGAGGGCTATCTTGTCTCACCTATCACGGCGCGCGCATGGGCCGGTGCCCAGCAACGCTATGCTGCGTTTCCAGCTTTTGCGGAGACGTTCCTACCAGAGGGCCGCACGCCGCGCCCCGGCGAACACTTCTGCTGCCCGGATCAAGCCAGCACACTGAGAACCATCGCCAAGAGCCAGGGCAAGGCCTTCTACACAGGCAGGATCGCCGATCGCATCGCTGCACGGGCTCGAGAGACCGGGGGCTGGCTGACTGAGGCGGATCTAGCCTCGCACACGCCGAACTGGGTAACCCCGCTGGCGCAGGCGTATAACGGCTATCACGTCCACGAGATTCCACCTAACGGCCAGGGCCTGGCAGCGCTGATCACGCTGGGTATTCTGCAACACGTGAACCTGGCAGTGTATCCGGTGGATTCAGCTGACAGCGTGCATCTGCAAGCGGAGGCGATGAAGCTTGCCTTCGCCGAGGCCCACCGTCACATCGCTGACCCTGACTGGATGGAGGTGGCGCCGGAGACCCTGCTCCACGAGGGCTTCCTCGCCGAACGCGCCGACGAGATCACATTGCAGCAGGCAGGATACCCGAGGTCGGCGCTGCCAACGGACCGCGGCACGGTCTACCTCACGACTGCCGATGCGAGCGGAATGATGGTCTCCTACATCCAGTCGAATTATATGGGCTTCGGATCAGGGATCGTGATTCCCGGGACCGGCATCGCCATGCAGAACCGCGGCGCTGGTTTCAGCTTGAAACCGGATCACCCCAACCGCGTCGCTGGCAAAAAGCGCCCCTATCACACCATCATACCCGGCTTCGTCACCCGAAAGGGGCAACCGGTGATGAGCTTTGGCGTGATGGGGGGGCACATGCAGCCCCAGGGGCATGTGCAGATGATGGTACGCATCTTCACCTACGGGCAGAACCCGCAAGCGGCATCCGATGCACCGCGCTGGTTCGTGGATGAGCACTTTGATCTCCACCTCGAGCCCGGTTTTGCGCCGCAGGTCGTGGACAGCCTGCGCCAGCGGGGTCACACCGTACACGCAGCGCAGCCCCCCGGGCGTTTTGGCGGCGCCCAGCTGATCCACCGCCTTGACAGCGGCTACTGTGCGGGCAGTGATTGGCGCAAGGACGGCCAAGCGGTAGGCTACTGAGAGGATCGTCACAAACCGCGGCGCCGGATGCGGCGGGAAGGCCCTCTGGAGGAGGCAACGATGACGTGGGGTTGGAAAGAGAACTGGGAAACTACTAAGCGCCATTTCCTCGGTTGGTGGCGGCAGGATGATCTGGTCCTGAGCGGCACTCCGCTGCCCCTGGCACAGCCGCGCGAGCCTGTCGCTGACCCCGGTGACGCACCGGATGCGACGTTTTTCTACACCCAGCCAGAATGGAAGGCACGCTGGAACCACCACCGCCTGGCGCAGCAAGCTTTCCCAGCTGATATGCTGCCCGTCGCCGACACCGACATCGGCCCAGGCTCGCTAGCCCTCTATATGGGCGGCGACGCTGTGCTCTCCGATGAGACGGTCTGGTACACTCCACTGATCCCGCCCGGAGATCCGGAGGGCAACCCACCGCTGCGTTTCAATCCCAAGAGCCACTGGTGGAAGATCCAAGCGGCGACCCTCTCCGCCTGCAGCGAACTGGCGCGAGGCAAATACGCCGTGGGATGCCCGGATCTAGTCGAGAACATCGATATCTTAGCGGCGCTCCGGGATCCCCAACAGCTGCTCATCGATATGATCGAGCGCCCCGCATGGGTGCAGAAGAAGGTCGACGAGGTCAACCAAGTCTTTTTTGAGGCCTACGAGCGTGTCTACGAGATCATCCAGCTGGCCGACGGCAGCAGCGTCTTCGGGGCTTTCCGTCTTTGGGGGCCGGGCAAAGTCGCCAAGGTGCAGTGCGACACCGCAGCGATGTTCTCCCCGCGAATGTTTGAGCGCTTCGTTATCCCGGCGCTCACCGAACAGTGTGCCTGGCTGGACCACTCAATGTTCCACCTGGATGGGCATCAATGCATACCGCATCTCGACCTGCTGCTCGACATCGAGTCCCTGGACGCCATCGAGTGGACGCCCGATCCGCAGGTGCCCTCCGGCGGAAGCCCGACATGGTACCCTCTGTATAGGAGGATTCTGGCGTCCGGGAAGTCTGTCCAGGCCATCGGCGTCAAACCTGAGGAGGTGGTGCCCTTGCTGGACGCCGTCGGAGGCAAGGGCATGTATATCATGACATCGTTTAGCAGTAGAGCCGAGGCAGAGCAACTCGCTGAGGCAGCGGAAGCCTACCGCTAGTCGCCGATGGCTGCCGGCCTGGCCCCCTCTCAGTGACCGACCGGCAGCCAGGTCGCGATCCCTGACCCACAGGAGGTACTCTCATTGCAGCCCTGACGAGACGCGAGCGCGTGATGCGGACAGTGCGCTTTGAGGAGACAGACCGCGTCCCCTGCTACGACATCCTTGAAAACGACAGTATCATCGAGCACTATGCGCGCCGGCCTCTGATGCCGGAGCACGGCCGGCGCGTCAAAGCCCTTGCGATCGGGCGCGTGCTGGACATGACCCGGATGCCCGACGGGCCCAGGCTGCCCGGACACCATCGCCGCGAAGACGGTTTTGTAATCAAGCAGGAACGCTGGACCTCCTGGATCGTCGAGCGTCCCTTCCACGACGTAGCGGGGCTCAGATCTTGGGTCAAAGAGCGGATTCGCCAGACGGAGGCGCTGGCCCGCGATCGGGCCTATGGCAACCAGGTACATCGAGAGGTGCGGGCGCTGCAAGCAGCGTTTGCTGAGGGGGATCCGACGGCTCGGAATGACCCAACGGTGCTCGTGCTTGAGAGCGGGGTCGGATTGACCGAGATGTACCATCTTGCCGGTATGGAGCTCTTCTCGTATCTGCTGGCGGATGATCCGGGACTGGTGGAGACCTGGCTTGAGGCACGATTGCGGGCGGAGCTACGCCGGGTAGCGACCATCGCCGATCCTGACCTGATTCCCATTGTCTTGACCTACGACGATCTAGCCTACAAGAACGGGGTGCTCTTCTCACCAATCTGGTTGCGGCGGGTTTGGTTCCCCAGGCTCAAGCGTCTGGTTGAGGCCTGGCATACGCGTGACACCCTGTGTCTGTTTCACTCCGACGGACATCTCTGGTCGATCATGGACGATCTCGTCGCTGCCGGGATCGACGGTCTTAATCCCTTGGAAGTGCTGGCGGGGATGTCGGTCAAGGCCGTGCGCCGGCGCTACCCACAGCTCTTTCTGGCCGGGGGAATCGATGTCAGCCAACTTCTGCCCTACGGTAGGCCCGATGAGGTAAGAGCCGTCTGCCAGCAGACGATTGAGGATGCAGGAGGCGTCGGCTATTTCTTGGGTTCGACGACAGAGCTACACTGGGGCGTGAAACTGGAAAACGCCATCGCGATGTTCGAGGTGGCCCACGGCGGCCCAATCGACCACCAAGGAGGTAACAACTGCTAACGAAAACCGCGCCAAATATTTGCAGACCGCGTCAAAGCATTTTACAAAACTCTAATTCTGTGTTAATCCTGTAGGTGAAAAATCGAGGTTTTGGAAGTGACCAAAGACTATGCAAGCGTAGACGGCGAGAAGATCTATTTCGATGAGTCCTTTGAGGCGGAGCCTGACAAGGCCAACTACGAGGAGTGGTTGCAGCGGATAGAAGGCTTGCTGGAAACACTACTTCGCTCAAAGGCTGCTGATGAAGCTGTACACGCAAGCTGAAGCTGCCGAGAGGTTCGGCCTTAGCCGTCGTTCCCT
>PWVB01000501.1 GCA_003562365.1 Anaerolineae bacterium | reverse complement strand
GCAGCGAGTCGCGACCGGGAGGCTTTCCAACGCGCAGCCACTGTCACGCCTGGTCCTCGGCCCCCGTCTACTATCTGAACCGCATTATCCTGGGCATACGCTCTCTGGCGCCGGGCGGAACGCGATTTGAGGTGAGCCCGCGGCTGCAGGACCTGGCGTGGGCTGAAGGCAGCGTCCAAACCGCACAAGGGCCGCTCCACGTCCGCTGGCACGCTGATGAGGGCACGCTCAACGTGGCCATCGGGGCACCTCCGGACGTCGAGGTGGCGTTCGTCAAGAACGAAACGCATCAGGACCGCCAGTTAACTATCGAACAGGAACGCACATGACCCACATGCACGTCGAAACCATCAAGCTTTGGGCGTCAGCGCCCCCGGCGGCCTTATCCGGATCTGTTGCCGAACCCACGCTTGAGATCTACCGCCTGCCGGGGGAGCTGGCGCGAGGCGCCGTACTGGTTTGCCCTGGTGGCGGCTACGGCCGGCGGGCGCCGCACGAACAAGCACCCATCGCCCAGCGCTATAACGCCGCGGGCTTTCACGCTTTCGTCCTCCAGTATCGCGTAGCCCCTCACCGCCATCCGGCCCCGCTGCTGGACGCCGCCCGCGCCCTGCGCCTGATCCGCAGCAACGCCGGCCGCTGGCATGTGCAGCCCGATCAGGTTGCTGTCTGCGGATTCTCCGCGGGAGGGCATCTGGCGGCGAGCCTGGGGGTCCACTTTGATCTGGCGGTGCTCGACCAGGAGGATCCGTTGGACGCCCTCAGCTGCTGCCCGGACACCCTGATTCTGGCCTACCCGGTCATCACCTCCGGCCCCCTGGCTCACCGGGGATCCTTCGAGAACCTGCTCGGCCCGGACCCCGACACCGCAGCGCTGACGCTCATGTCGCTGGAGAAGCAGGTGACCTCGGAGACACCGCCGACATTCCTGTGGCACACAGCCGAGGACGCAAGCGTCCCTGTGGAGAACAGCCTGCTCTTTGCCGCGGCCTTGAGCCAGCACAGGGTTCCTTTCGAACTGCACGTCTATACACGGGGGGCGCACGGTCTGGGGCTTGCCGAGAGCCAGCCCCGCGCCGCCTCCTGGATGGGTTTGAGTATCAGCTGGCTTGAAGAACAGGGTTGGTCCGGAGGACAAAATGGGCATTAGTCTTGGTCTGGTTGGATTGGGAGCCTTTGGCAGCGCGTTTGCCGATCTCTTTATGAGCCATCCGCTGGTAGACCGTATCGCGCTCTGTGACCGCGAACCGGAACGTATGCAGGTCTTTGCCGAGAAGCCATCCTGGCAGCCTAAGCTGAGCCCGCGCGACCTCTATCCCTCGCTGGACGCCATCTGCGGCAGCGATCTGGACGCGCTCGTGATCATCACCCAGCCCTGGCTTCACGCGCCGCAGGCCATCCAGGCACTGGAGGCAGGCAAACACGTCTACAGCGCCGTCCCCGTCATCAGTATTCCAGATGCTGACGAGATCCTAGCGTGGTGCGATCGTCTGGTACGCGCCGTCGAGACAACCGGTCGGCACTACATGCTGGGTGAGACCACCTACTATCGACCTCAGGCGATGTACTGCCGGCGGCGTGCGCGATCCGGCGCCTTTGGCAGCTTCGTCTATGCCGAGGGCGAGTATATTCACGACCGCGACGGGCGGAGCAACCTGCGGGAGGTCCGCAGACGCCGGCTGGCAAGCCAGGCCGGACAGGAGTGGCTTGCCCGGGAGGCCGACTATCGAGAACGCGGGGTGCTGAATGGGCCTATGCACTACCCAACGCACTCCACCAGCGGGCCCATCAGCGTGATGGGCGCCCACCCGGTCACCGTCTGTGCCTGGGGCTATGAAAACCGCACCGCCGACCCCTATTTCGCCGACTATGCCTTTAGCAATGAGACGGCACTCTACTACATGAGCAACGGCGCCACGATGCGCATCTGTGAGTTCCGGGAGATCGGTCATCCGGAACGGGAGATCTTCCGCATCTACGGCACCGACGGCTGCTTCGAGGATGACGCCTGGACCGACAACCGTGCGAGAACGCCGCTCACCGTGGAGGAGATGCGCGACCCGCTGCCGCCGGAGGTCGCCGAGGCCTTCCAACAGGTGGGCGGCGACAGCTTCTACGGCGGACACGGCGGCTCCCACGCCTACCTGGTGCATGAATTTGTCGATGCCGTTTACCACGATCGCGTCCCGGCCATCAACGTCTGGGAGGCCGTCCGCTATACAGCAGCCGGCGCCGCAGCGCACAAATCGGCACTTCAGAAGGGCGCGCACGTGGACGTGCCGGACTGGGGTGATCCCCCGAAACTCAACGATATCCCCTAGCGACACCCATAGGATCCACCGGGCGCCAGAATGGCAGCGCCGGCGCGATCAAGGAGTCAAGACATGCAGACACTATCAAGACCGTTCCGCGTCGCCGGCAAGCCTTTCTTTCCACTGGGCGGTCAGACGCGCAACTCCAGTGGATACAACGCCGGCGAGTGGGAGCAGGGGTTTGAGGCCCTGGACCGCCTTCACGGCAACACGCTGGAGATCCCGGTCTACTGGGAGCACCTGGAGCCGCGCGAGGGCGCGTTCGATTTCAGTCAGCTGGAGGCGCTCATCGAAACCGCCCGCCACCGGGGTGTGCGCCTGATACTGCTCTGGTTTGGCACCTGGAAAAACGGCAACATGGAGTATGCGCCGGCGTGGGTCAAGACCAACCCGGAGCGCTTCAAGCGCGTAACATCGCCGAGCATGCACACAGTCTGGGGCTTGTCTCCCCACTGCCAGGCAACATACGCGGCAGACCGACGCGCGTTTGAGGCGCTCTGCGAATGCCTCAAAGCCGCAGACAGCCGGGAGAGAACGGTCATTGCCCTGCAGATTGAGAACGAGCCGGGCATCCTGGGCGCAGATCGAGATTACGGCACAGACGGCCAAGCGGCCTTCGAGGCCGCCGTCCCGGAAGCACTGCTGCAGCGCATCGAGCAGACCGAGGCCTGTCCGATCCACCACCTGTGGCGGGCAGCGGGCGCCAGGAAGAGCGGGTCGTGGCCGGCCGTGTTTGGCGATGCAGGGGGTGAACTGCTGACGGCGTGGTCCATCGCCCGCTGGATCGATGGGCTGGCGGAGGCCGGAAAGGCGATCTACGATCTGCCGATGTACCTGAACGTCTGGCTTGGCGAGAATGGCTGGCGTATCCCGGGAGAGAGCTATCCCTCAGGGGGCGCCGTCACGAACGTGCTCGATCTCTACAAATGGGCCACGCCCCACGTCGACTTGATCGCCCCGGACATCTACCTCGCCGACGCAGACGGATATCAGGAGATCTGCGCCGTCTATGCCCGAGAGGACAACCCGCTGTTTGTGCCGGAGTCAGCGCCAGGAGGCACGAACGCCCTAAGGCTTTTCCAGGCAATCGGAGACTATGACGCCGTGGGGTATGCCTTCTTCGCCATCGAGCGCATTCTTGATGAAGAGGGTAGCGTACGTCCCGAGGCCCAACCGCTGGTGGACAGCTTCCGGGCCGCGGCGGCAGCCATCCCACTGCTGCTAACCCATCAGGGCACTGATCGTGTCCACGTCGTCGCTCAGGAAGCGAATATGGGCAACCAGTTCCTCGACCTGGAGGGCTATACGGGACTGGTTGAGTTCGGCCCGGGCAGAATGGAGCACGCCGGCAAGGACTGGCGCCATCCCGTCCAGAGGCGGTCGATCCAGGTGGACCCGACTGCCGGGCCTGGACGGGGCCTCATCTTCCAGGTCGATCGCCACGAATTCTACCTGGTTGGTGCAAACTACCGGCTGCATCTGCGGCCGAAAGCATCGCCCAGAGACCGCCTGCAGCCAGCGCAGACCAACAGCCTGTTGGCGCCGAGACTCGCCCACTATGTACGGGTAGACGAGGGGCACTTCGATGGGTCCGGCGCTTTCATCGTCCACCGACGCCGCAACGGAGACGAGACCGACCACGGCATATGGGTTGAGGCGGATGTCGGCGTCGTTCACGTGGTCCTCTGTGACTGACGCTGCTGGGTGCAGGCATATCGCCCACCGGCTGACGCAGCTTCGCGGCAAAACCCTGACACCATCAAAGACCATCAAAAGGAGTAGAATCCAATGGCAGAATTAGATCAAGACTACACAACCATCCCGACGCGCTATCCGGAACTGGCTGACAAGGTAGCCGTCGTAACCGGATCCAGTCGAGGCATCGGCAAGGGTATTGCCCTGCGCTTGGCTAAAGAGGGTATGAAGGTGGTCATCAACAGCCGCACGCCGGAAGATGTGGCGGCAACCACGGAAGAGTTGGAGAGCTATGGTGCAGACGTGATCGGCGTGCCGGCCGATCAGGGCACCACGGAGGGCGTCCAACGGCTCTTTGAGGCAACGCTCAACGCCTTCGGTACCGTCGATCTCATCGTCAACAATGCTGCAGATCTCCGGCGCGATCAGTTTCTCGAGGCTGACGAGGCGCTGCTGGACAACCAGTTGGCGGCCAACATCCGCGGGCCCTATCTATGTGCTCAATACGCCGCTCGACAGATGCGCGACGCCGGTCACGGAGGCAGCATCGTCCACATCAGCTCGGTGGGCGGCCTGCGCGCCCACTGGCGTGGGCTTCCGTATGATATGACCAAGGGTGCGCTCGACACCATGACCCGGGCGATGGCCCTGGATCTGGCCCGCTATGACATTCGGGTGAACGCCGTAGCCCCGGGAGCAACCCTGACCGAGCGCTGGCCCGATCTGAGCCACCCCCGCATGCAGGCGGTGGCCCAGCGGATCCCGCTCCAGCGCTTTGGTTCCGGCCTCGATATCGGCGCCGCCGTCGCCTTTCTGGCCTCGGCCGATGCGGCCTACATCACCGGACAGATCCTCTACGTCGATGGCGGCATCACGGCTCAGCTCTCGCCGCCGGGACAGCCCATCTGATTCAACGCCGTGTGCCGCCGGACAGGCTGAGCGCGACGGAGCGGCGCTCCGCCGGCGGCGCCGCAGATCGAAGAGCCAAAGGCCCACAGGAGACGAAGATCTGTGACAGCCAACAAGCATCTTATCATCATTGGTGCCGGGATCGGAGGCTTAAGTGCGGGCTGCTACGCCCAGATGAACGGCTACCGCTCACGGATCTTCGAGAGGCACAGCCTGCCCGGCGGTGTCTGCACTGGCTGGAAGCGCAAGGGCTATACCTTTGACGGCTGCATGCACCATCTGGTCGGCTGCTCGCCCGCGGCACGCACCCACCGGATGTGGCGCGAGCTCGGCGCCATGCCACGGCCCGTGCACTTTCCCGAGGATCTCATCGGTATCGAGAACACCCAAGGCAAACGCTTCATCGTCTACACCGACCTCGACCGTCTGGAAGCGCATATGCGGGCGTTGGCCCCTGCCGACGGGAAGGTGATCCGCGAGTTTGTCTCTGCAGCACGGCGGCTCACCCGCTTTAGCGTTATGGATATGCTGCTGGCGACGCCCTGGAAGATGGTCGAAGCACTGCCCTATATGGGCCTGATGGGCAAATGGGGCAAGCGGACGCTGGAGCAGTTGGGCGGACGGTTCACCGACCCCTTCCTGCGCCGTGCGATGGGGATGATCCAGTACGACTTCCCCGACATGCCCGCATTGATCGCACTGATGTTCCTGGCCGGCTGCGCCTCGGGAAACTTCGGCTGGCCCGCGGGCGGCTCACTGGCCTTCGCCAGCGCCATCGCCGAGCGCTACGTCGCCCTGGGCGGTGAGATCACCTACCGGGCGCCGGTCGAAACGATCATGGTCGAGGAAGATACGGCCGTGGGTGTGCGCCTGAGCGACGGCAGCGAACACCGCGCCGACGTGGTCATCTCTAATGCCGACGGGCGGACAACGATCTTCGATATGTTGGAGGGACGCTACACCACGCCGTTGATTCACGCGTTCTACGATAACCCGCCGCAGCAGCAGGAGATGGCGCTACACGTCTCTTTCGGTTTGGCCCGCGGGTTCCCGGACGAGCCGCACATGTTGGTACTCTGGCTCCCGGAACCGGTCGAGATCGCCGGACAGCACTGCGACCGCCTGGACATCGAGTTCTTCAACTTCGCGCCGGAGATGGCCCCAGCGGGCAAGACAGCGGTGCAGGTGGTGGCCCCTGCCTCCTATGATGACTGGCAGGCGCTCTCGCCGGCGGCTTACCGGGCCGAGAAGGCGCGCGTGGCCGAGACCATCACCACGTGCCTGGAGCGCCGCTTCCCCGGCTTCGCCGCGCAGGTGGAGGTGACCGATGTGGCAACACCGCTCACCACCGAACGGTTTACCGGCAGCTTTAAGGGCTACCAGGCGTGGGGCATCCCCGGTCAGACGATGCTCCACGCGCTGATGGGCAAGGGGCTCAGCAAGACACTGCCAGGGCTCACCAACTTCCATATGGTCGGACAGTGGGCCGGGGGCCTCGGTCTGCCCAACGTCGCCGCCATGGGCCGAAAAGTGATTGCTGATCTCTGCAAGCGCGACGGACAGCGCTTCACCACCACGCAGGCATAAGCGTTCAGGATCCCTACCTGTGCCGCAGCAGGATTGCGCCAAGCCGCATCGGCGTGGTGCGGGTCCTGATCTGCACCCGCGGGCGTTCCTGACCGAGCGGGCCATCGAGCTGAACGTGCTTATCAATCCGGAGGAGCGGCATCGCTGACCCGAGTCGGGGTGACCCGATAGGGAGCTCGGCCGGAAGCCCCATCACAGTAAATGGCGCAGTCCGCTCCCCGCTAAAGTGGGGGAGCGGACTGCCCCCGACTCCTCTCTACAGTCGACAACCTTGAACACGCATTCTGTGCTTTCATTGTGCGATGCACAGAATCCGTCGTGATAAAGCTCGCGCACCCTACGCGCCTCAAGCGCTTCTGGCTTGAGGCGCTGGCGCAAGCGTTCTCCGTCGCGGTTCAGTATGGCCTTGACGGCGCTCATGAGCTGCGCACCGGCAGCCGAGGCAAGCTCCACCAGCGTTGC
>PWVB01000033.1 GCA_003562365.1 Anaerolineae bacterium | reverse complement strand
GGGTTGTTGCTGGCGCTCTACCCGCCGCTCTGGATGGGCCCTCGGGCAGCCCTCCAGTCGCTGCTCGAGGCGGTGACCTATCACGAGGGCATTGGGCTGCGTCCGGTCTTCTTTGCCGGGGCACTACGCACGGACCCCGGCCCGGCGTTCTACCCGCTGGTGTTGCTCTTCCGCCTGACACCGCCGGTTATGTTGGGCCTCCTGATGTGGGTGGTCGGCAGGCGGCGGCCTGCGGAGTCGGCCACGGTAGGCTTGGTACTGGTTCCGGCCGTCGGCTATCTGGCGATCCTGACACTTGCCACCAAGAAGCTCGATCGCTATGTGCTGACGGCGGTACCCTTGCTGACGCTGATGGCGGCGCTCTGGTGGCAGCATTGTCGTCACAGGTGGCGGTTGGGCCTGTCTGCGGTGGTGGCGCTGTCATGGGCCCTAGTAGCGCTGGTGCCTCTGCAGTACGCGACCCCGCTAATGGGGGGCGGCTGGATTGCGCAGCATCTCATTCCCCTCGGATGGGGAGAGGCCTGGGGGCTCGCGGCGCGACGACTCAACCACGTCCCCTCCACCGCGGCCCCGGCGACGGTGATGACCCGCAATGTTCCCGAGACGGCCGCGCGCTTCCAGGGCGATAGCTGGCCCTGGGACGAGGCCCAGATGGGATGCACTGCGGCCCTGATCGATGTGGGACGGGAAGCACCCGACGGTTACGCGGTGTTGGAGGAGATCCACGTGGGGGGGCGCTATCAAGCGACGCTCTTTGTTCGCCAGATCCAGGCGCGCACCGCGCCTCGGGTGCTGGCGCCCGGTCTCTTGCCAGGGGTTCCCGAGACAGCTGTGCCGCCACCCGCCTCACTGACCGAGCTTGAGGCTTGGTTAGTTCGCCGTTTTGGCGATGGGGAACCTTTTGTGCGGCTCCTTGCTCCGCACTGTTTTCCCTTGACGGAGGCGCAGATTGCGGCGGTGTTGGACCCTGATCGCGATGCCGGTCGGTTGTCCTGTCAGCCGGTGGCACCGGTGCTGGGACTGCCGGCTGAACGGTGTCGCTGGTCGGTACCCTCAGTTACTGCATCCCCATCTCTGGCTCGCTTCGGCGGCGCCGTGGATCTCGTGGCCGCTGCCTGGGAGGAGAGCATTCGTGCTCCCAGCGCACTGCGCGTGCGGCTGCGCTGGCAGCCGCAGGTGGCCTTGAGCACGCTGGAAGCCTATCTGACGCTTCAGGCCGCAGGTGACCCCGTAGGTCTTGTCCGGGCCGAGGGAGGGCGGCACTTGATCAGTCGCTGGGGCTGGCCCGCTGAGGCCTGGCCTGCCGGGCAGATAATCGACGCCGATGCATACGTGCTCATCCCGCTGGATTTGCCGCCGGGACTCTACCATCTCAATCTCAGTCTGCTGGGAGACGGGCGCTGGCTGGGACTGACCCATCCGGACGGCGCTTTCGGAGGCACCGAACTGACGTTGGGGACGCTGGAAGTTCAGCCGCCGCCCTATCCCGCGCCCCAGCTAGATTTGGCGCACAGTGTTGATGTCGCTTGGTCGGGGTTAAGGGTGATTGGCGCGGCGCTCTCTGCGGAAACGCTGTGGTCCGGGCAGCGTCTGGGTCTGAGCCTGGGGGCGGAGCGCACGCCAGGCAGCCCGCCGGCGGGTTTGGCGTGGGAGCTGGTGTGTGAAGGCGATGTCCGTGACGGCGGCCTGCTGGCCTGGTCTCCCAGTGACCCGGCTGACTGGCATATGGGGCATCGATATGTGTTGCGCTATGCTCCGCGGGTCGATGCCAACCTGTCGGAGGGGCGCTGTACAGCTGTCGTGCGTCCGCCCACGGGGCAGGACGGTGCAGCATATCCCGAAGTGATTTTAGGCGAGGTCCTCATCCGACAGCGTCCACGGATTTACCAGCTAACGCGCGCTCCGGACGTGGCATTGACGGCTGTGGCCCACAACGTCGCACGACTGGATGGCGTCGACCTTCCTTCCCCATACTTGAGGCCGGGAGAGGCCCTCAACGTCACGCTCTATTGGCGGTCACTGGGTACCGTCGATACGGACTACACGGTCTTCGTGCACGTGGTGGGACCAGACAGCACCATATGGGCGCAGTCCGATACCGTGCCCGGTGGAGGGCAGGCGCCGACAGTGACCTGGACGCCGGACGAAGTCATCGTCGATGTCCACCGCCTGACGCTTGCGGAGGATGCTCCCCCGGGCCGTTATGAGGTCTATGCGGGATTATACGACGCGCGCCGCGGTCTGCGCCTATCCTTCCACGCGGAGGGAACGCGCCTGCCCGACGACCAGGTGCCCTTGGGGACTGTGTCGGTGATGCACTAGCTGGGAGCGGGTACCTACCTGCTCCTGCCGGCTGGTCAAGCGGTGTCAGCGATCCTGCTGGGTCGCCTGCCTGGTGGTCCGCAGTCTGGCGATGGCCTCATCAAGCCGCTGCTTGCGAGCATGGAGACGAGACAGCAGTGTCAGCGCCGCACCGTGTTCAGGGCTCCGCAGATACTCATAGTGATCGAGCGCCTCCTCGATGGCCTGGACGGCCATTTCTATGCGCCCCAACTGCTCAAAGAGGATGCCGATTTCGGTTAGGTTCTCGGCAATACCCTGACGGTCGTCCAATTTGCGGCACATACTGAGACTGGAGGCGAAAGCCACCAGCGCGTGCTCAGGCCGCCCCAACGCTTTTAGAATAAGACCCTGTTCACGCGCTGTGAGCGCCAGACCGTAGGTCGAGGCGAGGTCCACGTAGTTCTCCTTGGCGGCTTCGCTGTACACGAGCGCCTGTTCCGGCTCGTCGATCTCCCGATAAGAGATCGCCAGCCGATAGAGGCATTCGGCTAGGCTCTCCTGGTCGTCTTCACGGCGCGATATCGGCAGCGCTTGCTTGAAGTGCTGGATAGCTGTGTCGTGATCGCCGAGGCGCTGATGCAGGTAACCGGTCCGCACCAGAAGTCGGGCCCGCTCGCGGCGGCCCGCGTGAGGATCGAGAGACGTGTAGACATCCTCGTAGACTGTGAGCGCCCCCGAGAGCGATTCTCGCTCCAGTTGAAGGATGGCCAACGCCTTGTCACCGGCGGCTTGCGCTAAGGGATCCAACCCTGTCAGGGATTGTCGGAGTAGCGTCCGAGAGAGATCGCGCTGTCCCTGGCGATTCAGCAACGGCGCGACGGCTTGGACGATCTGCGCGGCAGCCTCAAAATCCTCCGCCTGCCGGAGGTGATGGTGCCAGTTGAGCGCTCGCTGCAATACCTGCTCAGGTGGCACCGATGGAATCAGATCTGCATCTTGCGATCCAACGCCCGCTGGCGTACGCAGCCACAGACCCAGGATGCCGTTTGTGTCCCGGGCCAGCCACTCGATCCGCTCCGGCGACCAGGCGGTGATGTTCCGCGCCGTGACTTGACGCCGCGCAGCGTCGACGAAGGGCGCCCCGTAATAGGCTGCTGCGTAGCGATGGAGAGTCTGCGCCTCGGCAGAACTCAGCTGATCAAGAAGTCTGCGCTTTGTAGCGGCATGGAGAGCGGAAGACCCATCGGTTGGAGGCGATTCGCCGACCCTCTCAACGATCCCGAGCCGGTGCCATTTTCTCAGCAACGGCTCTGCGTGGCGGTTGATGACCGGGGTGAGCTCCGCGAGTGTCTCGGCGGAAAACGGGGATTTCATCACCGCCAGGGTCCGCAGTACTGTCTGCTCCCCCGGATCCAGGCTTTCCAGGAGCTGCTGTGTGAGATAGGCGCTCCAACCCTGCGTCGATCTCTCGGGTGGGCAGGAGGTCTCAAAGAGCGCGTGCAGGCGCTGTGCCCGCGTGTCACTGTCGTGCAGAGACAGCCAACCATCCAGGAGCTCCAGGAGCTTGGGATGGCCCCCTAGGTACCAGTAGATGGTGCGTTTCTCCGTCAACGTCACCCGCTTCAGCTCCGGGAGCTGGTTCATCATCTGCACTGTCCATACGGACGGCAGAAGCGCCAGATAGACTTCGCGCTGCACGGCGGGCGGTAAGCGGCTCAGGTCTGACCAGCGGTGCGTGCCGGTAAACAGAAAGCACGATCTTGAGGGCACACTGAGGAGTCCCAACAGGACATCGCGCAGCACGGTGTCTGCTAACGTGTCTGAAGGCGTGGTTCCGTCGTCAAACCACGCGTCGATGTCCTCAAAGACGAGGGCATATCGTTTGGCAGACAGGAGTCGCTGGGCTTCCTGGGCGCGCTCAAAGGGATCGCGGTCAGCGTCCACCAGGATCTTGGCAGCCTGGGCATCCAGCTCCGAGCCTCCGTTGCGCCAGAAAACCGCGATATGGTGGAGTGCTGTCAGTGGCTCAACGAGCTGCCGGCACCCGAGGCTGAGCGTTGCCCTCGGCTTGGAGCTCGTAAGGGTCAGCAGATCGGCGGCGAACCGGCGCTTTCCCACCCCATCGTCTCCCCGGATGTACACGGCTCGGGCTCCCTCCCTCAGTGCCCGGCGAGCTGCCTGTAGCTCGTGCTTGCGGCCGACGGACAGTGGCACTGCACCCTCCATGACGGCGGGCGCGCCGGTGGTGGCTTTTGAGCCTGTGTGGATATCGTCTGATTGGGCGATCAGCTGGAGGGTGGGTTCGCGCTGATGAAGGAGGGGGAGTGCCCACGCAAAGGCGCTGCCGGCGACTGACAGGGCTCTGTCAAGGTCACTGAGCGCTATACGTGCCTGGTGCAGGCTTTCGACAAAGCTGTTCGAGGCCGCCAATCCCCTGTACAGCGCGCGGTAGAACGCAGTCTTGGCCGGCACCCCCATGTCGGTCGGAAGGGACAGAACAGCGGGCACGTTATGGCGCACTAGATCGTCGGCAACCGTTGTAAAGGCGTCCAGGGTCCCAGGTTGTGCCCCAGAGCAGGCCGCAAGCACGAATGCCCGAGGGGGCCATCCCTTTAGGAAGCGCGGCAGCTGGGCGCCGCTTAAGCGTTCCGTGCGTCCGATTTCGTCCTCAAAACAGAGGAATCCCTGACCCTCAGTCAGACGGTAGACGCCGTGGCCGATATAGTGGACCACGTGGTAGGGTGTGCGCTGTATGGCTCTCAGAAGCCCAAAGGCAGTTGGCTCTGTCAGCACTTCCAAGGTCGCCGTCCCGGCACAGATCAGATCGTCAAGAGCCGTCTGCAGCGCGCTCAATTCCTCTTCCTGGTTGAAGTTCATCTGCTCCTCAGGGGCGGCGATGATGCAGAGGATGCGCAAAGGGAGGGTGCTGGGGGATGAGGTAAGTGTGCGAAGGTCCTCAGGACGGCGGGTGATCAGAAAATCCCCCCGCAGCATCAAGAAGTCCTTACCATCGTGCAGACACTCCCACGGTAGTCGGGAGAGTGTTGTCGTATCGCGACCCACCGTCAGTGTAAGACTGATGGGCCGCTGGTCCGAATGCGCCGCGAGAAAAGCACGCACCTGCTTGCCATTGCCGAAGAGGTTGCGATAGAGCTGCCAGCCCTGGGCTGCTACCTGGGTGAGCTGGGGCGCCTTGAGAAACGCCCAGGCGCGGGATGCGGCCTGAGGCGCGGCCCGCAAGAGGCCACTGTACAAGAGGCTGCCGGTCTCGTAATGGAACTCCCTATGCAGGAGCTCCTCACCGCTCCCCGCCGTCGTGATCGCTGCGTATCGATTACCCATACGCTGGATTTCGACTCGAAGCTCGGGCTGTGTCTTAGACATTCGGCCGTCCTTCTCCTGACGTCGACTCTCGCCGTCGCCGTACCGTTCGGACCCCAGCCTTGCAACTGCCGGGTTGAATCAGGATCTCTTGCGTCGGGTGCCACTTCCCTGCGCGTGCCCTCTAAATGTCATGCGCAAAGGCGTTCCAGGGAAGGGATAGATCTCACGAATACGGTTCTCAAGGTAGCGTTGATAGGAGAAATGGACGAGCTGCGGGTTGTTAACATGGAAGGTGAAGCGCGGCGGCGCCACGTGTGTCTGGCTGCCGTAGAAGATACGCAGCCGTTGGCCGCCGCGGCCCGGCGGCGCGTGCTCAATCATCGCCCGCTGGAGTATCTCGTTCAGTTCGCTGGTCGGGATGCGCTGGTAGCGGGCCTCCACGATGTCTCGAGCTGTGGGCAGCACGGCTGATACGTTCAACCCGGTCAGCGCTGATGTGAAAAGTACTGGGATGTAGCTCAGGAACTTCAGCTCAAGCCGAACCTGTTCCTCTACATCAGCCCGATGGCGGCGCAGCTCTGGCTCTATAGCATCCCATTTGTTGACCAGCACGATCACGCTCACGCCCTCGTCTACAGTCATTCCAGCGATGTGGGTGTCTTGTGCGGTGACGCCCTCAAGTGCGTCGATCAGCAGCAGCGCTGCGTCGGTGCGCCGCAGTGCCCGCGATGTGCGCAGCACGCTCCACTTCTCGACACCGGGCTCGACTTTTCCCCGACGCCGAATCCCTGCCGTGTCGATGAGGATGACGCGTTGACCCTCAAACTCCATGGCCGTATCCACGGCATCGCGGGTTGTGCCGGCTACAGGGCTGACAATGGCGCGCTCCTGGCCGAGGAGTTGATTCAGCAGCGAGGACTTGCCCACATTTGGGCGTCCGATGATCGCAATGCGGAGGGCGTCCGCCTCGGGTGCTTCGGGCACCTCATCGCTGGGCAGCAATTCTACCACCAGATCGAGAAGATCACCGACGCCGATGCCGTGAATGGCTGAGACGGTGTGAACCTCTCCCATGCCCAGCTCGTAGAACTCGAAGGCGTCCTGCTCTCTGGCTGCACTCTCCGCCTTATTGGCTACCAGGAGTAGCGGTTTCTCGAAGCGCCGCAGCAGGTCAGCGACTTCGCGATCCGCCGTGGTAAGCCCGGCTTTTGCGTCGGTCAGGAAGAGGATAAGATCGGCTTCTTGGATGGCCAACTCCGCCTGTGCGCGGATCTCAGGGATGAATGCCTGAGAGTCCTCCAACAGCGGTGCGCCCTCCGGTTCGCGGTTTCCGGCGTCAACACTGGCAGGACGGATCTCGATGCCGCCGG
>PWVB01000556.1 GCA_003562365.1 Anaerolineae bacterium | reverse complement strand
TGGACGAGATGGCCCCGCAGTGGGTGACGGCGTTGGAGCTGCTGCCCTACAGTGGCTTTGAGCCGCAGCTGATCTCATATCAGAGCGTGCGCGATGCCGCACAGCGGGCCTACAACCGCATCATCCAAGGTGAGGATATCGAAGCGGTGCTCAGCGAGCTGACCGCCGAGTCCAATGAGCTGCAGGCTGAGTTGATGGAGTAGTCGATACCCTTCACCGGTTTTCGGGCCCGCCCTCCTAATGCGAGGGCGGGCCCTTTTCCGTGAAAGGCCGTCGACGGCGGTGGATCGTGAGGGCTGAGGGTAGCCGAAGCTCGAGGACCCGGCGTTGGTCCATCGACTGCGCAGCTGATAGCAGTGCTGTGTTTTCATGGAGATGTGCTATGATGCGTATGGCTTCGCGATGACACGTTGGTCGCTGCCGTGGAGCCGCGATTGCTCAATGGTTCACTTGAACGCAAAGGCGGATTCGTCATTAACGACTACATCGATGCCAATCGGCGGAGCTGGGGCCTCGTTGCCGAGGATCACTACAATGCCTTTAAGGCCCGGCTTTCTCAGAGTGCGTCGCTGCTCAACCCGGTTCAGCACCAAGAGTTGGGCGATATCCGCGGCAAGTCACTGGTACATCTGCAATGCAACACCGGCGCAGACACCATCTCGCTGGCGCGGATGGGTGCCACCGTCACTGGTGTGGATCTGGTACCCGAGAACATCGCCTACGCTCGTCGGCTGGCAGCGGATTTCGGCATCAGCGACGCGCGGTTCATCGAGGCTAACGTGTTGGAGGTGGCAGACCGCCACGACGAGGTCTACGACATTGTCTACACCACCGAGGGCGTCCTCTGTTGGCTGCCCGACCTGGCCCTCTGGGCGCGCAACGTACGCGCCCTACTCAAGGACGATGGCTTTCTATATCTGTTGGACAGTCATCCGGTCTATATGCTCTGGGACGAGGAAAAGCTGCCGGAGCTGGAGGTCAAGTATCCCTACTTTGTTAAGCAACCGGACCAGGACGCGTGGATCGGAGGCTACGCCTCCGAGGCCAAGCAAGGGACGAACTTCAGCTGGATGTACAAGATGGGGGAACTCATCACGGTGCTGAGCCAGGCGGGCCTGCACATCGAATGGTTCCACGAGTTCGACTGGCTCTTCTTTCGTTGTTCAGCCTATCACCAGATTGAGGAGGCGCCCGGGCGGTGGGTCTTCCCAAAGCACAAGGGCAAGCTGCCTTTCACATTTTCGCTAAAGGCGACGGTGCGGTAGATGCTATTGCACCGACTACCGACGTGCAGGCTTTGCGCGATTCGATCCAATATGACAGGAGGTGTCCTGGGATAGAGGACTCAAAACCTGCGGGGAAACAGCGCCAGGTCCCGCGTGTGCAGCACACGGGATGACGAGGAGACGGTTGATCGAGGAAGCCGCGCTTCGACCGCGTCGAAGTTCGGCCCGTTCGGCGGATGACCGTCAGGGGACCCCGGCCCTCCCCTAATTTCCCCCCTATAACTAAGCGGCATCTCAAAGCCGGCGGGTGACCGTCGGGACAACGGATGCTGCAGGGCGACCCACCGACCTCAGGTGGGGAGGGATGTGTGCGGCATTTGTGCGATGTCAGGCTGCCTGACGGCGCGCTGTGGGCACAGTACGGCGTCCGCGCTCCCAGCTGAGCACTACGTGCCATCTCAGCGACGCGGCTAAGGCGACATCACTTGACTGCAGCGCCTCCCTGTCCGGCTAAGCGTACGTCACTGTTCATCTCAGGAGGGAGTGCTATGTGTGGAATCGTCGGCTACATAGGACCGCGAGAAGCGGCATCGGTAGTGTTGGGTGGGCTCAAGCGTTTGGAGTACCGAGGCTATGATTCAGCCGGAATTGCGGTCCTGCACGCGAACGGCGACATCGGTGTGAGTCGCGCGGTGGGCAAGCTGCATAATCTGGAGGAGAAACTCGCGGCTCAGCATCTGGAAGGTCACATTGGCGTGGGCCATACCCGCTGGGCCACCCACGGCGGTGTGACCGAGCAGAATGCCCACCCCCACGTGAGCATGCGGCGCCGCGTCGCGGTGGTGCACAATGGCATCATCGAGAACTACGTCGAGCTGCGCGAACAGCTGTTGGCCAAAGGCATCACCTGTGCGTCACAGACTGATACCGAGGTGGTGGCTCATCTCGTTGAGGCGCAGCTGGAGTGCGGCGCTGATTTGATGAGCGCGGTGTACCGGACGCTGCCGGTCATTCGGGGGGCCAGCGCCTTTGTTTTTATCAGTCCGCAGGCGCCCGACTGCCTGGTGACGGCCCGACTGGGCAATGCCGGTGGCCTGGTGATCGGGCAAGGTGAAGGGGAGACCTTTGTGGCCTCCGATATACCCGCGATCCTCGAGTATACCCGAGATGTCACCTTTCTGGAGCATCGGCAGGCAGCTTTGATCACCGGTGACGGCGCCCGTATCAACGACCTCGATGGTCATCCCGTGACGCCTAAGCTTTACACGATCCCTTGGGATCCTGTCGCTGCTGAGAAGGGGACCTACCGGCATTTTATGCAGAAGGAGATCGCCGAGCAGCCGCGAGCGATCACCGACACGATTCGCGGGCGGGCCGACTTCAATCGCGGTCGAGTGCGACTGGATACGTTGGCGCTGACCAAGGCAGAGGCTCGCGCGCTGCAGAAGATCGTGCTGGTGGCCTGCGGCACCTCCTATCATGCCGGCTTGGTGGGTAAGTTTATGCTGGAGAACCTGGCGCGGGTGCCGGTGGAGGTGGACTATGCTTCGGAGTTCCGCTATCGTAGCCCATTGATCGGTCCCGATACTGCTGTCCTGGCCATCACTCAATCGGGTGAGACGGTGGACACGCTGGCAGCGATGGCCGAGGGACAGGCGCAAGGTGCGAAGTTGTGGACCATCGTCAACGTTTTAGGCAGTCAGGCGCAGCGTATCTCCGATGGCTATATCCTGATGCAGGCCGGTCCAGAAATCGGGGTGGCCTCTACCAAGGCTTTCACCTCCAGTCTGGTCGATCTCTATCTGCTGGCGCTGTCCCTGGCTGAGCTACGCGAGACCCTCTCCGACGCCGAGCTGCGTTCAGGCGTGGACGGGCTGGCGCGTCTCCCGGACTTGGTGGGGCGTATCTCTGAGCAGGGCGACCGTTACGATGCCTTGGTGGAGGCCTTCCACCGCCGGGAGCACTTTCTATATTTGGGACGGGGCATTAACTATCCCATCGCGCTGGAAGGCGCGTTGAAACTCAAGGAGATATCCTATATCCACGCCGAGGGCTACCCGGCGGGCGAGATGAAGCACGGTCCCATTGCCCTGATCGATCCGTTGATGCCTGTAGTGACCATCGCGACGCAGGATCACGTTTACGGCAAGATGATCAGCCAGATTGAGCAGGTGAAGGCACGCGGGGGTATCGTGATCGGTCTAGTGCAGGAGGGCGATACCCTCGTCCACGCCAAGGCCGACCACGTGATGACGGTGCCGGTGGCACCCCCCTTCTTGGCGCCGGTGCTCAACGCTATCCCACTGCAGTGGCTGGCCTACGCCATCGCCGTGCGCCGCGGTGCCGATGTGGATCAGCCGCGGAACCTGGCCAAGAGCGTGACGGTGGAGTAGGTGGTGGTGTCGGCCATGATCGCCGCCAGCTGACCATCCTTGGCCGCCTGTTGCCACCGATGATGGTTACGTCTCCTGTCTCTGTGGTGTCTCGCTAATGTCGGTAGCGCATACGCTGCGTCAGCAACGCCAGAAGGCCGCCGAGGGCCAGAATCAAGATCAGGAGGACGCCGAGTTTCCCAGCTATGTCGGCCAACCGTGCGCCGTGCTGAGTGATTTCGATCACCGGATGGATGATGTAATACGTGGGAAAGACCCGGGCGATCCACTGGGGAATGTCCGGGAACACATAGATCAGCGCCGGCGCGTAGAGGAGCAGACCCAGCGCTTTGACGGTGGCGAAGAGCGAGTCGATGTCCTTGACCAGCGTGCCGATCACCACACCTGCCTCGGCGGCGAAGATAGCGCTCAGCAGCAACACCCCTGCCAGCAGTAGTGTGCTGTTACCCAGGGTGCGGTTGAGTCCCAGGATGACCAGCGTCATCACTGTGCTGATGGTCACACCGACTAGGCCTTTGGCCGCGTAGATATCCACCATAGTTGCCGGCGTGACGGACAGCGCGGCAAGAGTGTGCTGCTGTTTTTCGGCGACGAGCGACGATGCCGGGATCATCAAGCCGCCGAAGGTGACGCCCATCATCAGGATCAAGGGCAGCAGCCGGTCCTCCCAGGGCAGGACAACCGAACCGTCCAGTACTGTGGTGATGATGTTCACAGGAGATACCTGTCCGGCCATCTGGCGCACCCAGGTGGCGGTGGTCGCTGCGAGAGCGGCGCGATCCTTGAGCAGGCTCCCTCCCCAAATATAGGCCGTCACGGTGGTGGTCTTTCCGCTGGACACGCTCTCGTCGAAGTCCGAGGGCAGTACAACGCCGATGTCCACAGCCCCCATCGCGGTGGCATCCCTCAACTCAGCTTCGCTGGCATATTTTCGCACAGTAAAAGCCTCCGTTGCTGCTGCCGAATGGGTAAATTGCGAATCTCCGGCATCCGCGATGCCCAGCCGCGGCTTTTCTGCGAAGAGTGTGCCAAAGACCAAAAGCATCGTTAAGCTTAACACCAACGGGACAATCACTGCGAAGATAAACATAAAGTTCTTTGGGCCTCGAACGAACTCTCGATGGAGCAAGAGACCAATGCGTCGCAGGCTCATCGCAGTTTCCTCTTCAGCATGACCACGCCCAGGGCCATTAACGCAGCCGCATAGATGAGCAAAAGCACCAGATTCTGAGTTGCATCCATCCAAGGCAGCTCAAGGTTCATAGCCCGATAGATGGTATCCACCAAGTAGTGTGAGGGGATCAACTTGATCCAGTTCGAGGCCAAACCGGGCATAAGTACGTTGAAGGTGGGCAACACCAGCAGTATGACCGCCAGCACGCCCCACCCCATCACCGACATCAGATCCCGTCCGGTGGAGGCGATCAGGAACGCCACCCCTGTCACCATCGCCGACCCGAAGAGCAGCGCCGTGAGGATGAGCAGCGGTTGGTGAAGTAGACCGCCAGTGATGGTGATCAGCAAGGCCGACTGGACAAAAGCGAAGAGCGTGCCAAACACTCCCTTGCCCAGGAAGAGGCCAACCATCGTGAGTGGGGTGATCAGCAGAGCCTGAATCGTTCCCGCCTCGACCTCAGCGGCAATCAGGCTGGCCAGGCCGAGGCATTCAACCATCAGCACGAGGACTGCTAGCAAGGGCAGCATGCGCTGTCGGGGCGCCACCTGCCTTCCGGCCATATCGGGACCCAGCACGATCTCGTTCATCTCGATATCCAGAGTCTGCCCGCTGATCACAAAGGCAAACTCGCGCAGGATCACCTCATAGATCTCCACGAACTCCAGGGGCACGTTGGGTGAGAGCAGCAATTGCACGGAGACCTGCTCACCGCGGCTCAATTGCACCAGCAGATCATCGGGAAAGGCATAGCCCGCTGGGACGTCTCCCTCAAGCACGGCCTGCTGGAGCGCGTCGATCGAGTCGGCCCGGTAGAACCTGAGGTCTGATTCGGCCAGCAACGCCTCCAGCGGGGCTGGTACGTTCGCCATATACAGTCCGAGTTCCAGCGTCTCATCCACCGTGGCGGGCATCAGGAAATAGATCGCTGTGTAGGACACCAATCCCAACACGGTGACCAAGGCAAAGAGACGGTTGGAGAAGTAGAGTTTGAGGTCCTTGCCGATCAGTGCCGAGATCATCCTGGCGTTCATCAGATCAACTCTCGGCCGGTGAGCTGGATGAAGATGCTTTCGAGGGTAGCCTCCTCGCTGTGGATGGTGACGACCTCGGCATCCCGGAAAAGGGCCTCTATCTCAGCGGGTGTTTCCTGCCGATCGAGGATGATTTCACGCGTCTGCAGGTGCCCGTCGTCGCCCAGCACTTCGGCGCGGATCGTGCGCTTACCGTACTGTTGTTTCAGCGTGTGCGGCGTGTCGAGGGCCACGATTTTGCCGCGGTCGATGAAGGCCACCCGCTGACAGAGCATGTCGGCCTCGTGCATGTCGTGGGTGGTCAAGAAGATTGTGGCGCCACGTGCTTGTTCTTCGAGGATCAGGCTGCGGATGGCCTGCGCTGAGGTAGGATCCAGGCCTTCTGTCGGTTCGTCGAGGAAGAGGATCTGCGGTCGATTGACGAGTGCCCGCGCCACCATCAGACGCTGCTTCAGACCTTTGGAGTAGCCGCTGACCTTGTCTTTGCCGCGTCCGTCCAAGCCGACGCGTTTGAGCAACGCCTCGGCGTTGAAGTCTCTCACGCCGAAGAGGCTGGCAAAGAGCTCCAGGTTATCGATGCCGCTCATCGTCTCGTACAAATTGGCAACTTCAAAGCAGACCCCAATCTGCGCCTGTACCTGTTTGGGGTGGCGGGCCACATCTATGCCTAACAGCGTAGCGCGGCCCGCCTTGGGCAGCAGTTGGCCGGTGAGCATCTTGACGGTGGTGGACTTCCCTGCGCCGTTGGGGCCGAGGAAGCCCAATATCTCTCCCTCAGCGACATCGAAGCTGATGTGGTCCACGGCCATCAGCTGACCGTATGCATAGGTCAGGTCCTCGGCAATGATGGCAAGTTCGGTCATCGGGTCCTCTCTCCGGCTCCTCTGGTGCGGCATTGCGTGCCATCTGCTGCGGAGTCGCCTGGGTATCTTTGGTCAGGCTCAATTCCCTCTCCATCTTAGCCCCGTGCGCCTCATCGGTGGGAGTGAAGTGTTCTACCCTACTCTTTCTGGATGGTCTTGGGCGTACAGCCAAAGCTGACGAATCTGTTCACGATCAGGCGCGCCCGTTTGTCGGATGGCACCAGATGATAGTGATCGCAGGTCTTGCAGTGACTCGTCAACCGATGCCTGTCGAACTCTTGGTGGTATTCCGCTTCACGC
>PWVB01000133.1 GCA_003562365.1 Anaerolineae bacterium | reverse complement strand
GTATACGTGACAAACTGAACATACGTACTATCATTTTTACATGAAACTGATCGCGCAGGTGAAGCTGGACACGAAGCCTGAACAGGCAGACGCCCTCAAACGCACAATGAAGCAGACGAATGAGGCGCGAACCTATCTGTCGGAGCAGGCGTGGGACGCTGCGATCTTTGGGCAGGTCAGCTTGCACAAACTTGCCTGCTACGATACCCGCGCCACCTGATCACGACGACTCCGACGGATGGCTGGGCGTCGACCTTGGCATAGTCAATCTCGCTGTCGACTCCGACGGCGAGGCCTTCTCCGGCGCTCAACTTGAAGCAAAGCGACGCTGGTACGCAGAACGGCGCAAGGAGCTGCAGTCCGTTGGTAGTAAGAGCGCTAAGCGCAGGCTCAAACAGTTGTCCGGTCGCCAAGCTCGCTTCCCAAAAGACACAAACCCCTGCATCCGTAAAACGCTCGTCGCGAAGGCCCAAAGGCACGACTTTGGTATCGCCCTTGAAGACCTCAACGGCATCTCCAAGAGGACGACGGTTCGCAGGGCTCAGAGATCGCGACACCATAACGGGAGTTTCTACCCCTTGCCGTCCTTTCTGTCCTACAAAGCTGAGATATTCGGTGTGCCCGTTTGACTTATTGGCCCCTGCAATATATCTCAGGCTGGTTCTATCTGTGGCGACGTTTCTAGGGCCCATCGTCCGACTCGTGACACCTTTCTCTGTGAGCGGTGCGGCTTCTCTGGCCCCGCCGATGGCGTTGCTGCGGTCAACATCGCAGCCAGGGCTGGTGTCAACCAGCTTATGGTCTCGACCGAGATGCCAAAAGGCCACTCGCCAATTGTGGCATCGTTTGAGGTCAGGGACAGGCTCCCCACTTCAACGGGGAGTAGTTGACAGTTTCGGTAAATGGACTGCGATAAGCACACTCACGAAGAGCGCAAAGCTGATAACCACATTGAGTTGGAAGAATGCCAAGTCGAGCCGCGAGAGATCATCTGCCGAGACTAAGCGGTGCTCAATGATCAGCAGCGCTGCGACAAGAAGCAAGCCGACCGTATAGGGCCATCCCAGACCCTGGATGATGGCCAGGCTCACCAGCAGTCCGAGCGCTACGCCGTGGCTTAGCTGCGAGAGACGCAGCGCCGCTCGCACGCCGAAGCGGGCGGGAATGGCGTGGAGGCCGAGCCGGCGGTCGAACTCAGCGTCCTGACACGCATAGATTAGGTCAGAGCCCCCAATCCAGCAGGTGATCGCTCCCAGCAGTATCCAGGCAGCCAGGTCAGCGGGTGCAAAGAGCGAGCCGCGTACGGCGACCCACGCGCCTACAGGAGCCAGCCCGTCGGTGAACCCCAGGATGAAGTGTGAGAGCCAGGTAATGCGCTTGGTGAAGGCGTAACCGACCAGGAAGACCAGCGCGATGGGCAACAGTCTCAGAGGCAGCGGGCCCAACTGGTGTGCGGCTACGATCAACAGCGCGGCGGCCACTGCCGTCCCGATCAACGCGGTTCTTGGCGCCATCCGCCCGCTGGCTAGGGGGCGTGCAGCTGTGCGGGGGTTCTGAGCGTCAATTCTACGGTCGGCGAGGCGATTGGTCCCCATCGCTACTGTCCGGGCCGCTACCATCGCCAGCGTGATCCAGGCGACCTGCGCCGGTGTCGGCCATCCGTCGGCGGCCAACACCATACTAAGATAGGCGAAGGGCAGCACGAACAGCGTATGCTCGAGCTTGATCAGCTCTAGGAAGTCTCGAGTTTGTCGGAACACTGCGTGTCTGTCTCCAAGCTATCTCCACCTGCGGGCATGGTCAGGATCACACCGGCGGCCATTCCGGTCAGGAATCCCACAAAGGGAATGACCTGTTCGATCGCCCGGCTTAGGGTGCCGAGCTCAGCCAGCGGCCCGTCAAGATGAATGAGATAGAGATAGCCTACGGTGATCGAGGCCAAAAGCGTGGTGGCGGCCACTCCTATAGCGATCTGCAGCTCTCCCTGAGGTTGGCGCAGCATACGCTGTCCAACGGTGCCGCTGACGAGACCGCCCAGCGCAGCGACCAGCATACCCAGCGTTATAGCCCGAGCGCTGGTTGCGGCGATCCAGTTCATCCCGCGAGCGATCATCAGCAATAGCGTCGGTGTGAGCAGCAGCGCGGCGGCACTGAGGCGGCGCGCTGCTGCAGGCTTCATGCCGGGGGTCATGCTTTGGCATCTGGCGCGCGCGACGCCATCACCCGCAGCACGGTGTGTACGACGACGATTGCGCCCAGCCCAAGCCAGAGGAGCCTGGCCAAGAGGCGATCCTCCGTCGCGACCATCCCGGAGACAAAGAGCACAAGCCCTACGTTGATGACGACAACATACTTAAGCTCGTTGAGTTTCTCGTTCGTCTTGATGTGCGCTTCGTAGGCGGCGAATCGCGCGTAGGACCATGTCGCCAGGACGATGGCCAGCCCCAGGATCCAAAGCCCATTGCGAACAACAATCCTAACCTCCTCCATCGTCCCCCCTATCTACTGCGCTAATACGTGTCTTTCCGTTGTATTTAGGGCTATGGGGCCCAGACCTCGAAGTTGTCGAAGACGAAGACTGCCTGGCCCTCGGTTGCGGCAGTGGAGATGGAAAGCCCCGTGTCGCCCCGCGTCAGTTGTTCATCCTCGGCCTCCGCCACCAGTCGACCGTTAATATAGAGCTCGAAACTCTGGCCTCGACCGATGGCGGTAAGGCGATTGGCGTCCCCGGATCGAACCCCAGTGGTCGGCGTCCAGTCGATCACCGGCTGCCAAGCAAACCCGGTCCAGAGGCTGAACTGATAATAGCCGTCATCCCGGACGCTGTAAAGATAGTAGGCGCCCTCGCTGTGGCGCAGGATCAGGCCGTAGGCAGCAGTCTCTGGGCCACTGACACGCTGCGCCTCGACGCTAACGTAGACGTCCCCGACCTTCCCCTGTTCCTCCTCAAGCTGCGGGATCGACCACCGCCCGACCGCTCGGAGGGCTTCGATCTCCCAGCGGTAGGCTCCGCCGGTGACCCGACGAACAATCGATCCCCAGTCATCCTCGTGCTCGCTCTCGATCCAGTTGTTCGCGTTGTCGGAGAAAGTCTCCTCGATCCGCAATGCCCAGCCTGCCGGAGGCTGGGCGCCCCCGACGGACGGATCGACCGTCGGGGGCGTGGGCGGCGGTGAGGGTGTGGCGGTGGCCACCTCCATGATATCAGCCTGCGGATCCGGCTGGATGGCCAGGCCAACCTCCTCAGAGTTGGCAGCCTCCGATGGGCGGGCGGTTGTCGCTGGGACCGCGGCGATCTGCGGAGCAGGGGTCGACATCCGCGCCTGACGCGGGGCCACAATTTCCTGATTTAGCCACAAGCCCAGCAGCCCGGCGGCAAAAAGTACCATCGACGAGACGGCCAGTCCCACAAGGCGCGGCCAAGCCTTCGGGGGCGAGAGAGGTAGAAAGGGGGCCGGTGGAGGTTTGACCCGCGCCGGCTGGCGCGGGTCCTCAGACTCGAGGGCCCTGGCCATCTCCGTCGCGCTCTGGAACCGCTTGTCGCGGGGCAGCTCGATCGCCTTTAGGATGGCTGCCTTAGTCCCACTGCTGACCCGGGGATTGAGCGCCTTGACCTGTAGGAAGCGGTAAGGATTGGAGGTGCGCTCGCCGGCGGTGATCGGTTGCTCGCCTGTCAGAGCATGGTAGAGCGTGGCCCCCAGGCTGTAGAGGTCGCTGCGATGGTCAATTTGGCTCGTCTTCATCCCCCAGTCCTCGGGAGGAGCATAATCTGGCACGCCCATCACCCGTTTGGCTGTCCACATCCGAGGATCGTGAGGGTTCCACAGTGCGATGATCTCGAAGTTGGTTAAGAGGGCTTGATCGTTGGGTGTGATGACGATGTTGGCTGGCTTGATGTCCCGATGGTAGACGCCTCGTTCGTGCGCATAGGCCAGAGCCTCCAGGAGCTGGCCTGCCCAGCGGACGATCCGTGCTTCCGGAACGGTGCTCTCGCGCGCGATGAGATCCGCCAGGCTTTGCCCTGCCACGGCTTGGAGGATCAGATAGGCCTTAATCTCGGCGTCAAGCTCGGTGCTTTGTTCCCGCGCCTCTGTCGGGGCGACACAGAATGCGTCAAGCGTGGCCGCGATATGTGGATGGTTGAGGGCGCTAAGGGCATCAGCATCCCTTTCGAAGGCTTGTTGAAGATCTGAGTAGGTCTCAGCGTCCAGCTCCGGTTGCGGCATCAGTTCCTTGATGATGACTGAAGTGTGAGTCTCCAGATCCCATCCCTGATACTGACTCTCCAACGCGCCGATCTCTAGCATTCGATCGATGCGGTAGCGGGCGTTCAGGACGTCACCGATGCTCAGCATTGGGACTCATCCCGGCTGCGGGGGTTCACTCGTCTGATGATACGTCGTCGAAGAGCCGGGCTTGGTGCTGACGCTCGTCAGCAAGGCCCAGATGCTCGTAGGCCAGTCGGGTGGCCATCCGCCCACGGGGCGTGCGATCGAGAAAGCCCAACTGCAGGAGATAAGGCTCGACCACGTCCATTATGGTGTCGGAGGCCTCGCCGATCGAGGCAGCAATCGTGTCCAATCCCACCGGACCTCCGTCGAACTTCCCGATGATCGCGTGGAGTACGCGGCGGTCCAGATCGTCCAGTCCCTCGTGGTCAATCTCCAAAAGGGCGAGGGCTTCACCGGCGATATCACCGGTGACCACGCCGTCGCCGCGCACCTGAGCGTAGTCGCGTACACGCCGTAGAACCCGCAGGGCAACCCGGGGTGTACCTCGTCCGCGGCGCGCGATCTCCGCCCTTCCCTCCGGTGTCACTGGGACCTCCAAGGCTACCGCGGCCCGCTGGACGATCTCCTGCAGGGCCGCCTGATCGTAGAAATCCAGCCGGTGCACGGCGCCAAAGCGGGTTCTTAGCGGAGCCGAGAGCAGGGCTAGCCGGGTAGTGGCGCCGACAACTGTGAAATGGGGCAGGCTCAAGCGGACGGAGCGAGCCCCCGGCCCCTGACCGATGATCAGGTCCAGAGCGAAATCCTCCATCGCCGGGTACAGGATCTCCTCGACCGCCTTTCCTAGGCGGTGGCACTCATCGATGAACAGCACTTCACGCTCATGCAGGTTGCTGAGTATTGCCGCCAGATCACCAGCGCGCTCGATCGACGGGCCAGCGGTGATGCGGAGGCTGGCACCCATCTCGCGGGCGATGATGTGCGCCAACGTAGTCTTCCCCAGACCCGGTGGACCATAGAAGAGGACGTGCTCCAAGGCCTCATTACGTCCTTTGGCTGCCTCGATCAGGATGCGCAGGTTCTCGCGCACGCGATCCTGTCCGATGAGATCGTTCAACCGTTGGGGCCGCAGGGCGCGGTCCAGTACGACCTCTTCGGGCTCGGCCTGTGGCGATAGCGTTCGGCGCTCATTCATGCAGCGTTATGCTGGTTTACCAAACTGTGTCAGTCTGACACAGTTTGGAAGGCCGCCTTTCTTCGGCCATATCTTCGCGTTCCATACCAGATTGCTCCCAGGAGTCTGACATCCGCTCCACGTGCATTTTACTTGCCCGCAAACCTACTCCGGCCAGCTTCCTCTATGCTTGCCTCTGTACATTCTGCCCGGCGCTCCAATCTCTGTCTGCAGCACAACTGCACTTGCGTCTGAACACCCGGTTAGGCACGGTCAGATCATCTTTAGTGACGACTCTCCCCACTTTAATGGGGAGCTTCTCGGGACACGCTCGGCGTTACATCCGCCCACGTTATATCTCGAAGGCCCCGTCCGGGCCAGATGAAGAAGACTAACCGCAGCATTTACGTCGCGGTCGAGAACTAGATTACAGTGCGGACAACGATGCGTTCTGACGCTCAGATCCTTTTGCACCATACCGCGGCAACTAGAAAACCGCTGCGATGTGTACTGGGGGGGCACGACAACAACCTGGGAGCCAGTCTCTTCCACTTTGCTCTCCAGCAGGTGCCGGAACAGTCCCCGCCCGGCATCGTGGGCGCTCAGGGTTATGTGATGATTGTGCGTCATAAAGCAGCGGGTCAGGTCCTCGATGGCGGTCAAGGAGCAGTCATCTGCGAGGGCTCTGGTGATCTTGTGCCAGACGTCGCGGCACTGGTTGGCGATAGGCTCGTGCTGCTTTGCGACCTGGAACGCTGCATTGCGTCGTGGCTGAGAGCCCTTCTTCTAAGCGTGGTAGCTACATCTGGCTTCCACTGTGCTTTCCCGCCAGATGGCGCGAGCGTATGGATTTCATCTACGGTGACGCCCAGCTGTCTGAAAGCCATAGCGATTGGTATGTGATGCTGCCGCTGCGCATTGAATCCGACACACCGACCGTCTGTGACGGAGAACCTACGTTCATCGGTGTTGACCTGGGCATCGTGCGCATTGCGACAGTCTCCACCCCGGATGGGGTTGGGTTCTTTGACGGTAAGGCGATGCGTCAGCGCCGCGAGCATGGCGCTGATCTCCGCAAGCGCCACCAAAGACATAACCGACTGGACAAGGTTAAGGCTATGAAGGGCAAAGAAAGCGACGGGATGGGTGACATGAACCACAAGCTCAGCCGCCAGATGGTTGACCTTGCCGCAGTCTACGCCAACCCTGTCATTGTGTTTGAGCGCCTGGACGGGATTCGCCATCGCACGCAGGGCAGCCAGCGTTTCAACCGCATGATGGGAAGCTGGACGTTCCGGCACCTGACCGACTTCGTGCGATACAAAGCCGAGAAGGCTGGTATCCTGATTGTATTTGTCGATCCACGCGGCACGTCCAAGACTTGCACACGCTGTGGTCATGGCTCTCCCTCCAATCGTCCCGATCCATCTCATGTCCGATGCATTGCTTGCGGCTATCGGCTGAACGCCGACCTGGACGCCGCCCGTAACATCGCTGCTCTTGGGCCAGGCGCTCTTGAGCAGGGGCCACCTGACATGGCCCGGACTTCGGTCCAGACTGGGAAGATGACTTCCCGGCCCGATGCGCTCCCTGTTGATACAGATTCCTTGTGTCAGCAAACCGC
>PWVB01000433.1 GCA_003562365.1 Anaerolineae bacterium | reverse complement strand
TAAAATGCACGTGGAGCAGATATCAGACTCTTCGGAGCAATCTGCGTCGAAACGTGAAAATATGGCTGCAGAAAGGCAGCCTTCCAAACCGTGTCAAGTTGGCACAGTTTGGTAAACCAGGAGAGAACCGATGGAGACCCAGGGGCTTCTTGATGTCTACCGCCGGAGCACAGCGCCGGTTTCCGAGCACGACGCATGCGCGATCGTCGCTTCCATTCGCACCAGCGGCGAGTCAACCCACGGCAACCTGAAACGCACCATAGAGGCCCTGGGAAAAATGGGGCACCGATCGGGCGATGTACAGAGCGAGGGCGATGGATGCGGTCTGCTCACCGACATTCCTCGTCGGATCTGGGCTGCGATACTCGATGAGATCGGGCGTCCGGCATGGCTGGCGGATGACAAACGCTTCTTTGTCGGCCATCTGATGATCCCCACGGGCCATCGCGCGCACCTGCAGACTTGGCAGTCTAAAGTACTGCGCTGCTTTACTGGTCACGACGTCGATCTCCTTTTGGAACGCCCTGGCTTCACGCGACGTGAAGCCCTCGGGCGGCTGGCACGAGCCCAAGAGCCAGTCTTCTGGCAGATCGCTGGTGTGGTGAATGGGCGACAATCGGAGCAGCCTCATTCCCTACCCGCGGTCGAACAGACGCTCTTCGAGATCGCCAAAGCCATTGAGTGGCAAACGCCAGTTCATGTTGCTTCGCTCTCCAATCACAGCGTCGTCTATAAGGTCCGCGGATCCGTCGAAACACTCTACCATTATTACCCCGAACTCCGCAACCGCGACTTCACATCCGCGATCACCATTGGTCACGCCCGCTATTCCACAAACACCACCACGGCTTTCGAGCGTGTCCAGCCCTTTAGCCTACTGGGTCATAATGGGGAGATCAACACCATCGACCGGCTGCGTGAGCAGATGATGCTGCTCGGTGGCGAGAGCGTGCCGGGCGGTAGCGACTCCCAGGATCTAAACCGTCTCATCGAGACGCTGATCCATCAGCACAACTTTGATATGATCGAGGCTCTGGAGCTCGCCTTTCCACCGATTCTGAGCGAGGTGGACCGGCTGCCTCCCGCCATACGGCGGGTCTACCGCTATTACCGGTTGGCGTTTGGGCCCTATGCGCAGGGGCCTGCCGCCATCGTCGCTCGCCACGGCGATCTCTGCATTGGTAGCGTCGATGCACTCGGGTTACGGCCTCTTTGGTTTGGAGAGACCGAAAAAGAGTGCTTCTTCTCCTCAGAGAAGGGCGTCGTGCCGATGGATCTACTAAACGGTGACCCCAAGCCACTGGCTCCTGGGGAAAAGCTAGCCGTGCGCATCCGGCGCGACCAAGGCGTAACGAAGCTCGATCACGCGGAGATCCAACACCACGTGTCCACCGAGGCCGAACGCCGGTTCGGACAGATGGATACCTTCACTATGACGCAGCTTCCCATCAACGACCCACCAGCCAGATCCTGCAGCGTCGATAGGGAGGGGGCAACAGCATTTCCCCGCACCACTGCCAACCCCACCACACTAGCCGCCTTTGGCTGGACCCGTGATGACTTAAGCTGGGCTCAGGATCTGGGTAGGCTAGGACGGGATCCCATCGCGTCGATGGGCTTCGATGGCCCCCTGGCAGCTCTGAGCGGAGAGATTCAGAATGTCCCAGACTACATCAAGGAGCAGGTTGCCGTCGTGACCAACCCGGCCATCGACCGCGAGCGGGAACAGGAGCATTTCTCAACCCAGGCCATCATCGGCCCGCGGCCTCCGCTTGCTGCACCGGAGTCTGAAGTCGCTCCCCCGTCATCCTGTGTCGTGTTGGGTTCGCCGATCCTGCTGGACGATCTCTATCCTGCAAGCAATGGGACTTCGGCCAGCGGGCTATCCCTCGAGGCGTACCAAGCACTGGCATCAAGCCATCAGACCCGCCATCTCAATGATCTCATCGCCGCCTTTCCACCACACCGAGTGCGGGTGCTTAGCCTGGCTACAGAGTCCAAGGAGCCCATCCGCCACGCGGCGCAACGACTGGTCCAGGAAGCGGTCGACGCCACCAGCCGTGGTGTACACCTCATCATCCTAGACGACGGTCAGCCGTTTGTTAACCAGCGAGGTTGGGTGCCACCGCATCTAGCTGTAGCAATGATTGATAAGGCCTTGCGCAGCGTCAACTCGGATCCTCTGAACGTGGTGGTTGGTCGCCGTAGCGTGGGCCTGGTCGTCCGAAGCAATGCCCTGCGCAACCTCCACGACATCATCGTTGCCCTCGGACTGGGCGCCGACGCCGTAGCACCCACGATGCTGCTCACAGTTGCGTCCAATCCAGGGGTCGCCACGATCGCGGCCACGACGGATACGGACGCAGCAGCAGCCCAGCTTCGCCAACGCCTTGACAGGGCGCTGACCGCGCTGCGTGCTGGCATTGAAAAAATCACCAGCACAATGGGTATTCACGAGCTGCGCGGTTATGGACGCATCTTCTCCACCATCGGGGTCAGCCATTCGCTCGTAGAACTGCTAGATGTGCCCAGCTTTGTTGGCGGTGCCGAGCGCGGGTTGACTTGGGAGAGTCTGGACCGCGAGACAGAACAGCGTCAGCGTTTGATGGCCGACGAAAAAGCCGCCCCGGCGAGGGTACCGCGCTTCACCCCGCTGCTGATGCGCAGCCTGCAGCAGCTTTTGTCAGGCGAAGGTGACTCGGTCGCCGCCTTCCAGAAGCTGCGCGAGCAGGAGCGGCGCCGGCCCGTGGCCCTGCGCCACGTGATCGGGTTCAACAGCCCAGCCCAGGCTGCGAGCCAGCCCCGCGCCGGGAGAGTCGACGCCACCATCACGGGCCACGACCTGCCTTTCGTCATTGCCAGCATGTCCTTCGGCTCGCAGAGTGAGATCGCCTTTCGGGCCTACGCAGAAGCGGCTCGCCAGCTGAACATCATCACGCTTAACGGCGAGGGCGGGGAGATCGAGGACTTGATGGGCAGCTATCCACAGCACCGTGGTCAGCAGGTCGCTTCCGGACGCTTCGGCGTCAACATCAACCTGCTCAACGCCAGCAATCTACTAGAGATCAAAATCGGTCAAGGCGCCAAGCCAGGGGAGGGCGGACATCTGCCGGGCAGCAAAGTCTCCCCCAAGGTTGCCCGCGCCCGTCACGTCTCGCCGGGGATCGACCTCATCTCCCCCTCCAACCACCACGATATCTACTCCATCGAGGATCTGGCGCAGTTTATCGAGGAACTCAAGACGGCGAATCCCAAAGCACGGGTCGCGGTCAAGATCCCCGTCGTGCCAGACGTTGGAGTTATCGCCGTCGGTGTGGCGAAGGCTGGGGCCGACATCATCAATCTCACCGGGTACGATGGCGGCACCGGCGCGGCGCGGGCCCACAGCATCCGCCACGTTGGCCTGCCGGCAGAGATTGGGGTGGTCGAAGCACACCGCGCCCTCATCGCCAGCGGGATGCGCGAGCGTGTGGAGCTGTGGGCCGACGGCGGGATTCGCTCGCCAGATGATATCGTGAAACTACTCTGCCTCGGCGCTAACCGCATCGGCCTTGGCACCTTGGCTATGATCGCGCTCGGATGCCGTATGTGCCGCAACTGCCACTCTGGCGAGTGCCCAGTAGGAATCACGACCCAGATTGAGACAGAGGAAGAGGCTACCGCCCGAGGGTTGAAGGCCTTCGACGCTCAGAACCTGCCGCGGGCCGTCGAAGGCCTGATCAATCTCCTGGGAGCCTTTGGGGACGAGGTCCGACGCATCGCCGCCGATCTAGGCATCTTCCGCCTGCAGGATCTCGTGGGCCGGGCTGATCTGTTGGAGCAAACAGCTCACTTCGAGCAACTCAATCTCCAGGATCTGCTCACGCCGGCCGGTATGGCCCTGGCGCAGCCCCCCCGGCCCACGGGGACCGTGGCGCTGCGCCGACCTCGCAACCACCTGACCACAGTGGTCTCCAATGTGATGATGGAGGCACTGGCTGCCGGTGAGACTCAGGTTGTCTTCGAGGACGAGCATGTGACCCCAGTCGACCGCGCACTGGGAACTCATTTGGCCGGAGCCCTCCGTCGCTACCAGCGAGGCTGGGACTGGCTCCCCGGCCACGGCGGTATCGGGGGACAACCCGAGAGCTGGCGTCCGCCGGTGGCGAATAACGGGTACGATCCAGGATCGGTGGAGGCAGCACATCTGCGCTTCTATGCCAGCAGTGTGCCCGGTAACGGGCTGGGCGCCTTTAGCTGCGCGCCTGTCAAGATCACAGTGGAGGGCGGTGCTCAAGACGGCGTTGGCAAAGGGCTCTATGGAGGCAGAATCGTGATCCTCAAGGGCTACAACCACGATGGTATACGCATCGACGGCTCAGTCGGAAAGGGGCTTGGCTATGGTGCTATCAAGGGAACTCTCATTGTTCAGGGCAACGCCGACAGTCGGGCCTGCGTTCGATTGTCAGGGGCTGACGTGATCATCGGCGGCGAGATCAGGGAGCCAGTGCAGGATCACCTCGGTCTGATTGGCGCCCGGGCGAACGTGAAGGGATTCCTCTGTGAGTATATGACCGCCGGGCGCGTGCTAGTTCTGGGAGATCCTGGCCCGTGGATTTGCGCCGGCATGACCGGCGGAATCCTCTACTTAAGGCGCCAGCCTGAGATGAATCTCGATGAAACAGCCCTACAGCGCCGCATCGCCCGCGGGGCTGACGTCGTGCTGCGCCCCGTCGCACCCGAGGATGCGGACAACCTTCATGTGTTGCTGAGCACCTACGCCAACGAACTTGCCGAGAATCATCAACCCGAGGCGTCCGCCAACGTCACGGCGTTGCTTGAGCGGTGGAGCAGTCAGTTTGTCAAAATCGTGCCCCGCCGGGTTGTCGAGACCGCCTATGCGAAGGACTGACATCCTCTTCCCCTTAATGAACTTTTACGATTTAACTGGGTAATAGAACAGCCCCCTCGACTGCGGCGAGAGCAGGGCCGTACAGGTTCTCTCTGGATTGGAGCCCCACGTAGCGCAACAACTCCGCCGAGGCTTGAGAGAAGCGGTCGAGAAACCTGTCTACGTCCTGCCAGAGCACCTGCCACCGATCTGCATAGCGATGAAGATGAAGCACAGCTTGCTTTAGCCAGCGCCACAGCTTCTCAATCGGATTCGTCCAAGGCGCATACGTGGGCCGGTGCACTAACTCGATGGGCAAAGCCAAGTCCGTGCTCGCGGACGCGGCTCAGTAGACCCGTTGGAAGGCCGGTGAAGGGGCCATTTCAACTCCTGCGGACGCAAAGCAGCCAGTACATCGGGATGAAAGTGGATGGGCCAATTATCCTGCACGATATAGATTGTGTCTCGATCTGAGTAGACCCGAGCTACACGCTGGTAGACGTCTACCAAGGCTTTGACTCCGATCTTGCTGCGCTGGAGATAGACGACCGTCCGGTCAAGGCATCGACCGTCACGGTGATGCGCCGCTGGGTGTTGCTGCGATAACTGCGCTGGGCTAACGCTTGCGAGCTACCGGCTTCCTCATCGGCGCACGCTAGCGTGGGCTGGCGGTGGTAGGTCAGCTCATCCTGAAACAGGACGGCATAGGCTTCGGGATGACGCCCGGCGCGCTCCAGGCAATGCCTCACGCCCGCTACTTTCGGATCGTAGTTTGGATCAGGGCGATGGAGGTACTCCCGACCGCGCTGGTAATGGATGTCGAATGGCTCCAATAGCTGCCAAATCCCCGCCAGTGTGCACGCCTTGAGCCAGTCACACCCTTGGCGCAATCCCGCTAAGCGCCACCGACTACGGTCCACGCCGCTTTGCTGGGGGGGGGGCGCCGAACGAGACGCAGGAGCTCTGCACGCGCCGCAGCCTCCTCTGCATGCACAGCTGCATAGGCCGGCTTACGACCGCGTCCTGGTTTCATAAACAGCCCGTCGAAACACTCGGCTTGATAGCGCTTGACCCAGGCATACACTGTGTCGGGCTGGCGCGGCTTCGGCAGACTATAGAGCGCTACCTGGCGCCCGGACCACCCAGCGTCGATTTTCAACAGGGCGGTCGCGCCTTCGTTTCAACATGGCCCGCTCCTCTGACCTTTTCATAGCCTTGTGCAGCGCTTTTTTCCCTTTTGAGCGCTGTTCTGCTTGCACGCCTCTCGTGCTAGACTTGACTTAGCTAGAAGATGCTATTACCTGACTATTTTCTTAAAATCCATAAAGGGGGAGGTTCCCACAAGGAACTAGAAAGGTTGGAGTTTGATGACACAGACAGCGTATCACCAGAGGCTCCATCGGGCCCGAGTACCACTTCTCCAGTCTGGTGGTTTGACCGGGCCGTGTCAGACGGCCCTTGCGGTAGCGCATCTGGCCCTAGCGCAGCGATGTTGCGAGCCGCGTTTGGATCGGCATTCCGCTGATAGCCGCAGCGCGCACATCGAACCGGAGAGTGATCGGGACGATTGGAACGCCAGCTATGACCACAGCCAGAACAGGCCTTGGACGTCCCCAGGGGATCGACAAAGACCACGGGAAGACCGGCGCGCGCGGCTTTGTACGTCACCAAGCCAATCCATTGCCGGAAGGCCCATTAGCTCATCCTCCGATGAAGACGCTGGCTCCCGCCCACGCGGCTGCGAATCCCGTCCAACGTCCCAAAGACCATCATCGGGCGCTCATACGTAGCGGCAAGATCACCTATCTGGCGACTCATCTGGTGGTTGATGTCCCGCATCCAACGCTGCTCCTGACCGCCCATCGCCTTGACCCTGTCCAAACGGTTGTGCTTCTGGTAGCGCCGGCGCAAGTCCACGACGTGCTCCCGGAGATGACGAACCGCTGTACCAGCAAAGCACTCAACTGCATCGGGTGTACTCACCGTTGCCATGGGTTCACCGTCACAGACGAGCGGCGCGTCATCGTCATTGCGCCAGGGCAACCTCACATACCCATCACCGTTTCGCTCAAACAGCTGGGCGTCACCGTAGACAGACTGCATGCGGTCGCGCCATCTGGCGGGGACACAGCGGTAACCAGACATAACCGCCCCGGGGTCCGGTAGAGCAGCGCAGAT
>PWVB01000514.1 GCA_003562365.1 Anaerolineae bacterium | reverse complement strand
GATAACACAGAATTAGAGTTTTGTCAAATGCTTTGGTGAAGTCTGCCACTATTTAGCACGGTTTTAGTTATCAGTTGTTACCTCCTCATAGGTAACGGGCGCCATCCACACAACAAACACGGATCAGACCAGAAGCCGCTGGATCAGAGGGATGTCGTTCTGATAGAAGACGGGCAGGCTCCCCTCCTGCGGGATCGAGTCGCGGAAGAAACCGCGCGCGTAGAGCCGCTCGGCGGTGATCCTGCGAATGTAGCGCCACAGGTGCATCATCATGTTGGCCTCCGGCACGCCCTGCTGCCCGGGGGTGGTGGCGCGCAGCAGGGCCTCAAGCTCCGGCAGGTGCAGCAGATAGTAGGCGGCAGCGGTCTCGGCGACGGCCTCCACGGCGTCGCTGTAGGCCGCGGCCACCGCCGGAGTGACCAGCGCGGTCTGGGGTTGGCCCTGGTGATAGAGGCCGGCGGCGTCCGCGGCGGCGCGGAGTGCGGGATGGGCCGACGCAGGGGCGGAGAGCAGGCCGGCGTAGGCGTCGACGAGATAGCGATTCAGGTGATGGGCGTAGGCGCCTGGCGCTCGGGCGCCGGGAGGCGGGTGAATCAGGGAGGGAAAGGGGTGCCCACCGGGGCCGATGAAGACCGCGGTATAGCGCTCGCCGGGCAGCACCGTCTTATTGAGGCAGTCTGGAGGGAGGGCAGCGCGCCCATCGCAGATCTCGTCGAAGTCGACCTTGCTGCGAGCGTACCGACCGCCGTAGGCCTGCCAGTTGACGCCGACGCCGCTCTCCCGGAGCGCCCGGCCCAAGCCCTGGACGAGGGCCAAGATGCCGCCCAGGAAGATGACAAGCGCCGGCGGGGCGGTCTCAAAGGCCGAACCGACCTCCATCACGCGCCCGGCAAGACCCTCGGCCAAGGGGCTGACAGTGTCGAGGATCAGATCGATGTCGTCGGCCAGGAAGACGGCCGTGTCCAGGCGGTAGGCCTCCCCCACCCGGCGCAGGACGTGCATCTCCATCAGCTCGTCCAGAAGCCGGGGCGGTGCATGCGCGGCAGCCGAAGGCGAGCGGGCGATGGCAGCGACGAGATCCAGGACCTCAGGCGTCAAGAAGCGTTTGACGGCCGCAAAGACCTCACCAGTATAGCTGGCGATCACCGGGGTCAGAGTCATCTGACTCCCTCCATCGACTGTATACGATGTCCCGCACGGAGGCGTTCGATGGCCGGGCACTTGTGGATATCCTGAAGCATCTGTTGCGGCACATTCCAGGCAAGCTGCTGGTGGGGGTGGTGGTGTGGGATCGTCTCGCGCATCGCAGTCACATCATCAAGGACGTCCTGAGTACTGGAGGCGCCCAACGGATGCAGCTGGCGCAACTGCCGAGTTACGCGCTCGATCTGAACCCCGATGAGGGAGTGTGGAACGATCTGAATCGGGTGGAACTGGGCACTGTCGGTTGTCATCATCTCACTGAGTTACGAGACAAGCTGCGCAAGGCGATGGCGTGCCTGCGACACAAGGTGTCTGTCATTCAAGGCTTCACTGCCAAGTCTATCCAGATCTCATAGTTAGCTAGTTTTGTCAGGATCAGTAAGCGATTATCGGCAGATTGGATGGAGAGCCGGAGAATGGTGAGAACCGCGGTCAGGGTGATCGGAGGGAAACAGGCTGGTCGGTCGGTTTCCACAGATCAGCCTATGCTGGTTTACCAAACTTTGCCAAACTGACACGGTCTGGAAGGCCGCCTTTCTTCGGCCATATCTTCAGCTTTCGACGCAGAGCGCGCCGATGCGTCTGACATCCGCTCCCCGGGCGTTTTGGGGTCTCGTGAACCCACTCCGGCGACCATCTTTAAAGCTTGTCTTTCGATGGTCAAGGCTGCGTTCAAATCTCGATCTAGTCCTGTGCCGCAATCGCAACTCCAAGTTCTGTCAGAAAGCGTCAAGTCACGATTGACCCGACCACAAACGTGACACAAACGCGACGACGGAAAGAAACGGTCCATCGCTACCAGCATCCCCCCGTACCTCTGGCTTCTGTAGGCCCGTTGACGATGAATTTCACCAAACCCCGCATCTGCGATGAACAAGGCCAGGCGGTGATTACGTCACATCCCGGCTACGTTCAGGTCCGCCACGCCGACGGCCTGTACGGATCGGGTCATCTGGGTGGTCATCTGATGCTGGTAGTCTAGCCGACGACTGGTGATGCGGCGGTGCAGCCTGGCCAACTTTTGCTTGGTGCGATTCCATCTACCTAACAACTGAGGAGAAACGTGTGCAATTTGCTTAAGCAAGAGAGACCTCCGGTAGGATTGGGATCAGGCACCTTTATTCTACTCGGATTCTCTCTTGCTCCTAATTTCTTCCCCCGCTTTCGCCAAAGTCCAGAACCTATGCTATCCTTGCATTAGCCGATTGGAAGCCCGTCACCTTTGCGCAAAGACAAGATTTTGGGTACAGAAAGGAGCGGCGCATTCATCTCCCCGTTGAAACTCCCGAGTCTCCTGCGCCAATGATTATGAACAACATCTGGAGCCTGCGAAAGTTGAGTTTCGTCTTGCTACTCACCCTGCTCCTACCGGTCGGGATGACCAGTGGGTACCACCCTGCCATACTGGAGCCTGTTACAGCTTCTGCCGCCGGTGATCGACACGTTGAGCCCAATTCGCACTCCCTCGAGTTTGCTGGAGGCACGGGCACAGAGGTAGATCCTTATCTGGTGGCCAATGCAGAGCAGCTGAACAATGTACGAAATCATCTGGATGCCCACTTCCGCCAGACTGCTGACATCGACCTTGGCGTGGTGCCCTGGAACACCGGCGAGGGCTGGGTGCCCATCGGAAGTGCCTGGGACGATAGTTTTACAGGCACATACGATGGTGGCGGGTACGTCATCCGCAACCTGACTATCAACCGGCCCGACGCCATCCATCAGGGCCTGTTCGGATATGCGGGCTCGCTGCAATACGCAAGCGATGCTGCCATCCTGAGACATCTCCACCTGCAAGACGTCAAACTGCGTGTTGGAGGGGGGAGCGGTGCTCTCGTCGGCAATATCTCGGGCGGCCTGCTTGGCGGTCTCTGGGGCGGCATCGACGATGTCTCCGTCTCCGGTACAATCGAGACTGAAAGCCTAAGCTCAGTCGGTGGCTTGGTTGGCACAGCCAGCAGCCCTATCCACGGCGCCTTCGCTAACGTCGAGGTCTGGGGTAGGTACTGGGTCGGCGGCCTAGCTGGCAGGGCTTCTGAAGTCCGGCATTCCTACTCCGTAGGCGCTGTCCACGGCGAGCATTACGTAGGTGGCCTCGTGGGCAGTAGCGGCCCGGGCGGCGTTATCGCCGACAGCTACAGCCGCGCATCAGTCACCGGCATCAACGCAGTCGGTGGCTTGGTGGGCGAGAACAACATCCCTATCTACCGTTCCTACAGCACCGGACGGGTGGCCGCGACGGGCGATGATGTGGGCGGATTGGTCGGGACAAGCGACTATGCAGTCCCCGTGGCCGATGCCTACTGGGATATCGAGACCTCAGAACAGACAGACAGTGCAGCCGGTGTCGGACGCACTACGCAGGAAATGCAGCGACGGGCCACCTACGAGACCTACAATTTCCGATCGCTGTGGACAGTCAGCGAGGGTAACGACTATCCCTTCTTCCTCGACCTGAGCGCCTATCCGCGACTGCAAACGGTTCACCTGGACGCTTTGGGAGGGGCTGGAACCATCGCAGATCCCTACCAAATCACCAATGCCAATGAGCTGCACGCGGTGCGTCAGGATCCTGGGGCCAATTACATCCTGATGAACGATATCGACATGACGGCTACACTCGTCTGGGACTTTGGTCGGGGTTGGCAGCCCATTGCCGGAACAGACAGGCCGGTCTGTTTCGCTGGAATGTTCGAGGGCGGTGGCCATACCATCCGTCACATGACGATCAACCGGCCACGCACATCCAACCTGGGGCTCTTCAGATGCACATCTGACGCCTATGTCCACAACCTCCAGCTCCTGGACGCTCGCCTCTACACAGGGGGGTACAGTGGCACGCTGGCAGGAAGTGCCTCAGAGGGCACCATCGAGGACATCCAAGTCAGTGGAGAGATCTGGGCCACAGGGGACTCCACCGGAGGGCTCGTTGGAAGTTCGTTTAGCGATCTGATCCGGGTTCAGGCCGATGTGACGATCAGCGGAGCCGACTATGTCGGCGGTGTGGCCGGAAGCAGTGACAGCGGCGAGATCCATCAGGCCTCCGCCCTGGGAAGCATACACGGGAGCGATGCGGTTGGCGGGCTGATCGGGCACTGTTGGCTGGGTGACCTTGGTCGTTGTGTGATCTCCGACAGCTACAGCCGTGCGTCAGTAGAGGGCCACAACCACGTCGGTGGCCTTGTGGGCTTGTTGTCGAGTAGCTCTATCTTGAGGTCGTACAGCGCGGGTCTGGTCATCGGAACCGGCGATGGTGTAGGCGGGCTCGTAGGGTCCATTGAGGGCGAATCCACGTCAACCGAGGTCTGGGATAGCGAGGTCAGCAGCAGCTACTGGGATATCGAGACGTCCAGTCAGTCCACGAGCGCTGGCGGAACGGCCCGCACCACGGCTCAGATGACCTATCCCTATGCCGAAGACACCTTCGTCGATTGGGACTTCAACAACGTGTGGGCTGAGGACCACGATTCTTCACGCAACGAGGGCTATCCTTATCTCGTCGGCACCGAGTCCCCGGGTGTCAGGGTGCGAATCATTGGTCAACGCGGCATAACCCCGGGCGAAGTGGTCGACTATGCGATTCGGTACGCGAATGGACTAGACTACGCCATGGAGGATCCCGTCCTCATCCTCAGGCTGCCGCATCTGGCAACCTACCGGCACAGCAGCACCGGCGGCATCTACTGGCCTCAGCGTGACGTGGTTTTCTGGCGTCTGGCTGATCTTGAACCTGAGGCGACAGGGATCGTGTCTGTGCGTGTCGAGTACGAATGGGGAATCCCCGACGGCGTTGAGATCGACCTGGCCGCGCTGATGGTGGGTAGCAACTATAACGCGGATGCTGCAGAACTGACGCCGTATCTCAACTATATGCCCCTGGAGGCAACGTCTACCGAAGGTCTTTCCCATGAAGAATGGGAGGGCGCGGCAATGACCGTTCCCGACCTGGACGCGCTCTACTCAGATGCTACGGATGCCGGGTACTTGTGGGGCGCTGGTGAGCGCGTCAGCCTGAGTGATGGCACCACTGCGCTCCAAGCCGTCTTAATCGAGCCCGAGCAGCAATCTGTGAGGATGCTCCTTGCAGTGGAGGACCGCGCGCTCGTGGCCACTTTCGATCACGACCTCTTCACCCTTGCGGACACTACGGGCGGTATGGAGTGGGAGTTCGAAATCGATGAACACAGTTTCTGGGGTGAGTGGGCCGACATAGCCGGGGCCGCGGAGCCAGATCCCAGCGGCATGTTGGGGGGCTGCGGGATGGAAGGAGAATCGGGTTGCTGTCTCGAAAACTGCTTGACGGAAGCCGCACTGAAGGCCATAGTAGGCAGACTCAGCAGACTCCTCAAGAGTGCTCTAACCGCGATCGATTGCAGCATAGCTCTCACTTCTTTCGAACCAGATGCTATCGCGGGTTGTGCCAGCTCTGTGCAGAAGAAGCTGCCCTTCCTCTCCGAGACCGTTAGTATCATCAACTGCTTGGTGAAATGCCGGGACAATCCTGACGGCTATGCTTGCGAGGCCGACAAAATCCTCTGCCGCAGCCACTACCCAATTGATGTCTATCGGCCGTTCGTCGCTACCCAGTGGACCTATCATTGTGAGGACGGTTGCTATAGCCGTCGTCCGACAGCCAAACCCTGCGCTATGAACGAATGCTGCGTACCGGGCAGGGGATGCGTCCTCAAGAGCGTTGCAGCACTAAGCAACCCTGCCGACGTTTGCAGCACCCCTCGCTGGAGGGATTGGTGGCAGCGACTGCAAAAGAGAAGAATGCAATCCACCCAGTGATCCCAACGAGAAATACGGCCCAGACGGTGATCTGCTGCCAGGGGAGTCGGTAACCTACTCCATCGAATATGAGAATGTAGGCGCGGGTGAGGCCTACCATGTGTACATCCTTGACTACCTGGACAAGGCCTTCGACGATACGACCCTGCAACTCGATTCCAACGCCACCTACTACTCCGCAAGCCGCATCATCAGTTGGGACATCGGAACGCTGGCTCCGGGCGGCGAGCCAGGATCCACAGGCGAAGTCACCATATCTGTCCGCCTTAGGGATAATCTGCCCGGCGGCACCATCATCACGAATCAGGCCACTGTCTTCTTTCCAACGGTGCCTGAGGAGACGCCCACCAGCGTGGTGGTGAACATCATCTACCCGGTGGTCGCTGAACCACAGATGCTCACTACGCGGCAGAACACGCCAGTAGCTGTACAACTCCGCGGGAGAGAGGTATCCAACGCTGCGCTGACCTATCGAATCGTGGAGAGCCCTTCTTACGGGACGCTGAGCGGAACAATCCCCAATCTTACCTACACGCCGATGGAGGGCTACACGGGAATGGATCGCTTCGCCTTCGTGGTGAACAATGATGTGATGGACAGCCGGCCGGCGTATGTCTATATCAGGACTACAGGCGAGCTCTATCTGCCGCTGGTTTTACGGGACAGAGCGTCTACCGTTTTGGTGGACACCAGATAGTGCTTGGACTTCTGACAGAATACAGGAACTGCGGAACCTGTTAAGGTATGTCCTTACAGGAATACCAAAACGGGTTCCGGCAGTTCCGAGAGTGCGTTATTGACGTTTGCTTTTTGCTTTGACGGACACGTTTTATGATGCACCATGAATGAGCTTTCCTCGCGTACCATAGGAGGTGGCTTTTGGAGCACGACAGTGTGCTCGGCGTGATTCAGACTGTCTGTTAGGTCCAAGAACTTGAGCATGTTTTGGACACTACGCCCTGCGAACAGTGTCAGCAACCGGCGCCGTTCTTCTCCGCGGCGACACGCACGGCGGTCGATATTCACCTGGACCATCCGGTGTTGTTGCACATTGTGGTTAGCGTGCACCACT
>PWVB01000545.1 GCA_003562365.1 Anaerolineae bacterium | reverse complement strand
GACGGTGACACCGTCCGTCGCGCCGACGAGTACAGCAGCCCCCGCCGCCATGCCGACCCCAACCCTCACCCCAACCGCCACATCCACCGATACGCCGACCGCTCCCCCCACCGATACGCCCGTCCCGACCCCAACGCCGACGGCAACCCACACGCCTGCCTCCACCGCCACGGTCACCCAGACGCCTCCTCCGCCCCCGGTGGCGACCCTCAACCCTAGCGGGCAGGTGGGGCTGGGGCTCTACGCTGAGCCACCCGACGGTGACCTGCTCGGCGCCGTCTACCAGTTCTAGCGACTGGTGCGCCACAAAATGCGCTATGTGCTATGGTTCCAGGCCTGGGGTGACGGGGACCGCGATTTTGATGCCGAGCGGATCATCGCGGCGCACCGAATGGGTCTCATTCCAGTCATCACCTGGGAGCCGTGGGCCCGTGACTTCCAGAACCCTGCGGCGACCCAGCCCGCGTACGCCCTGGCTACAATCGCTGCCGGTGACCACGATGCCTACCTGCGCGCCTGGGCGCAGGCGGCCCGCGAGCTGAACCGGTCCTTCATTATTCGCTTTGCCCACGAACAGAGCACTCAGGTTGGGGTGCGCTCCTGGTACCCTTGGCAAGGCGATCCTGAAGGTTACCGTGCGGCCTTTCGGCATATCGTGGCGATCTTCCGCGAAGAGAACGCGCAAACCGTGGAGTTCCTGTGGAGTGGGATGTGGCTTCACGAATCGGGACAACTCTACTATCCCGGCGACGATGTGGTAGACTGGGTTGGCACGACTGTGTTGAACCACGGGTCGGAGATCGCAGCGGAGTGGGCTGCGTGGCGAACTTTCGACGAGCTCTTCGCCGTTCAATATCAGGCAGCGGCTCAGTGGGGCAAACCGATGATGATCACCGAGCTGGCGACAGCAGAGCAGGGTGGCGACAAAGCTGCTTGGTTGCGGGACTGCTTCAGCGCCTTGGCGCCTCAGTACCCGCTGGTGCGAGGTGTGTTGCTGCTAGAGGTAGCGCAGGACCGCGAATGGCCTAGCATTAACTGGTCGGTGGCTTCCAGCCCTGAGAGCCTAGCGGCGTTCCGCGTCGCCGTAGCTGATCCGCATTTCAAATAGGGTGGGACAAGGACACTTGATGACAACCTGCAAAGACTGTGTGGCCAAACTTTTCGGGGCCTGCCACGAGGAATACTGCGAGATGGAGCAGGTCGGTTTGCGCGAGGAGGCGCAGCGGCGTGCCGTCGCCCGAGGCCACGCCCTGTTGCCCTTCAGCAGAGTAGACCAACGGCCGCTCTGGCATGCTCAGTGCGAGCGCTGCGGCCTGGAGGTTTTCTTCACGCTCGATCCGGATCCGAACCAACTCGCCATCTTCGGGGCGCTGCTCGATGCTGACTGCACCGCGAACGGCGCCGAGGATCCAGACTGACAGTCTTCGGACACATGAGGGCCCGCTCGCGCATACCCACCGCAGGCGTTGGCCGTTTCTAGGCGTCTTGTAGGCGCTCCACGTAGACAAAATAGGCGCCGACTTCGTTCTCCTCGGCGTCCCATAGGAAAGTCTGCAGCTGCAGCGCTCCCGGCGCAAGAGTGGCGACGAATTCGGCACAAGCATCCTCCGGTCTGATGGCACAGTGCGCTTCGTAGTCGCCAATCCGGATTCCCGCCCGGGTGAGCGGCAGCGCACGTCCGCCGCCCCAACCATCCTGGATCGCAGCGGTGAATGGCTTGAGAGGCCCTGGAATGCCGTCGATCAGCGCGCGTGATTCGCTTCTGGGCCAGCGCCTCAGCTCGAACCGGTAGCAACCCGCGCGGGTCACCTCTACCTCCCAGTAACCGTTGCACATGTGGCCAGCCCGCACCAGCGCCTGATTCCAGGCGCAATCGACGGGATCGTTGCGCCAGTCGTGTGTCGTCAACAGCACCGGCTCGTCGAGCTGCTGGCCCACCGGGATGGGAATCATAGCATCGAACTGCACCGCAACACGCTCCCACCAGCTCTCGTATCCCTCCCGCAGGCGAGCAACGACTTCGGGATGATCGCCGGCGACGTCGCATCGTTGCTCAGGATCAGTCTCAATGGCGTAGAGCTCCGCTCCATTGATCAACCGCCACTGCTGGGTCATCACAGCGCTCTTGCGCCATTTGATTGGATAAGCTACCCGCTGAGAGTCGGTGACGAGGATCCGATCAGGCCAGACCTCGGCTTGCTCATAGAGTAACGGCACCAGACTCGCGCCGTCGAAAGTGTGTATACCGGGATCAACGTCGCACAGCGCCAGCAGCGTAGGCATGATATCCACGTTGGCCGTTAACTGCGGGACATCGCGCCCTTGATCCAGTCCACCAGCCGGCCAGTGGAAAAAGCAGGGGACCCGATGCCCGCCGTCGTACTCCGAGCCCTTGATACCGCGCATCCCCGCATTATAACCGTCCGTGGCAAACTGCGCCGCATCCACCGCTGCTCCACCAGAGGTCCCGTTGTCGGTCATAAAGATGACGAGCGTGTTCTCAGTCAGATCCCAGGCGTCGAGCTGATTGCGGAGCCGTCCAATATTCTCGTCGATCGCTGTGATCATCCCGTAGAAGTTGGCACGATCCTGATGGGCCACCCGGTCCACATAGGGATCACTGTAGGCTTGATCCACGATATAGGGTGTGTGCGGTGCATTGGTGCTGAGGTAGCAGAAGAAGGGCTGGTCCCGATGGCGCCCAATGAACCGCAGCGCCTGTTCGAACCAGACATCGGTGCAGTAGCCCTTAAATGGCGTCCACTCTCCGTCTACGGCATAGACGTCGTCCTGGTAGTTGTTGCCCCAGTAGTCGGGCGTCTGCCCCACACCGCCACCGCCGTGGGCAACAACGTGCTGAAACCCCCGGTCCTGAGGACGATAGGGAGCGTTGTCACCGAGATGCCATTTACCAAAGAGGCCGGTTGCGTATCCTCCCGCCGCCAGCGCGGTAGCCAGACTCCACTCGTCACGGCGCAGGAGTGAGCGCCCCCCGATCGTATGCCACACGCCGGTGCTGTTATGATAGTGACCGGTGAGCAAGCCCGCACGGGTTGGCGCACACGTTGGTCCCACATGGTAGTCGGTTAAGCGCACACTTTCACCGTAGAGTATGTCGAGGTTCGGCGTCCGGATCACCGGATTGCCGTGACAGCCCAGTTCACCATAGCCCTGATCATCCGTTAGCACGAAGACAATGTTAGGACCCCGTGGCGCTGTCATGGGATCTTTCCCAAGTCACCGTCGCGGGCGGCTCGAAGGATCGCACCCATATGCGAATCCACCGTCTCCGGCGTCAAGGGTACCGGCATATTCTCCAACTTCATCTTCAACTGCGGGTTCTTGGCCGCTGCAAGTGCCCGTTCGATGTGAGCATCGCGAAAGCCCTCGACCTCGGCCAGCGTCGTGGGCAGCCCGACCGCTTCCGCAAAAGCGATCATGCCCTTCGCTACAGCTTCGCCCAAGGCCTGACCTTCCAGCCTATCGAGATCGGCATCGGTATAGCCGGTTCGCCGGAGGATACGTCCCACGACCCTGAGCGGCCTCTGAATAGCCGGCGCGAAGAAGACCGTGTAGTAAGGATTCATCAGGGCACACGCCCGCCCGTGCGGCATCAGATCAACCAGGGAGAAGCTCGTCAAATGGCCACCATTGGTGCCACCCAGCATAATCGCGTAGCCGCCGAGATCGGTCGCCAGACCCAAGGCCTCCCGCCCAACCACATCGGCCGGATCCGCCTGCACCCGGGGAAGATAACGCGTCACTAGGCGAATGGTCTCGCTGGCGACCTCTTCGATCCGCTCGTAGTTGGGTTGTCCTACGGCACCGTAGAGAACCTCCAACGAATGTGACACGCCGTCCATCGCCCCATCGATGGTCAGGGCTGACGGAGCCGAAAAGGTCGTCGTGTAGTCGAATAGCGCTTGCTGCGGAACGATAGCCTCGTCAACGATCAGTTTCTTCTGGCCCGTCTCGAGATTGGTGATGTTTGAGTATTTGGTCAGATGCGCCGCCGAACTCGCCGCCGTCTGGATCGCCATATGGGGAACCAACGCAGCGGCCTGCTCAGAAATGGCCTCCCTGACGAGTCCCGTTCCGAAGTAGTCCTCGATCTCTCCGCCAAAGGCGTGAAGCACGATCGCAGCCTTCGCCGCATCGATGTTGCTTCCGCCGCCGAAACTGACGACGACGTCCGGGGAGAGGTCGTCGAGGCGAGCTGTGATCCGCAGCAGATCCTCAACCGGTGCGTTGGGCGCCGGACTGTCGACCGCCGCCAGCACCTCAACCCCGGCAGCGTCAAGCGCCTGTTCAATCGTCCAGATGAAACTGTCAGATCCAGGAAAACCGCTGCGCACCAGCACCGCTCGGCCTCCTAGTGCAGCCGTTGCCTCCCCGGCCCGCCAGAGAACCCCCAAGCCATAAACGTAGCGCTCACCTTTGAAGTCGCCAAGCAGGCATCGTGCCCTGTCGAAGTCGCCCATTCTTTCTCCTCTTCAGCCTATCGCGAACGCCGAAATCCACTCCACCTTTGACACTGAGACCTAACTCAGTATAGTGGGTCCAGATCAGCTTTCAAGTCAAAGGAGATGCAGACTATGCAGACCCTGCGCGTATCCGAAAACGGCCGGCACCTCGAGTATGCCGATGGAGCTCCTTTCTTTTATCTGGGCGACACAGCCTGGGAGCTCTTTCATCGGTTGAACCGAGAGGAGGCAGCCCGGTATCTGAAGAATCGCGCCGCAAAAGGCTTCACCGTAATCCAGGCGGTGGCTTTGGCCGAGCTTGACGGCTTGGAAGAACCCAACCCCTACGGCGATTTGCCGCTAATCGACAGGGATCCTACCCGGCCCAATGCGGGCTATTTCGAGCACATAGACGCCATCGTAGCGATGGCTGCAGACCTGGGACTCTTCATCGGGCTCCTGCCGACCTGGGGGAGCCACTGGAAGCCCAGCCCCCACGGCGTTTCACCCATCTTCGACACCGAGAACGCCTTCACCTACGGGGCCTATATCGGGCAGCGCTATCGGGACCAGCCCATAATCTGGATCCTCGGCGGCGACCAAAACATTGATAATGAGAGCGAGGCCGCTGTGATCGCGGCGATGGCCGATGGCCTGCGGCAGGGCGACGGAGAACGGCATCTGATCACCTTCCACCCGCGGGGGCCCGGCCTCTCTTCGGACTTCCTACACCATGCCCCGTGGCTGGACTTCAATATGATCCAATCCTCGCACGCAGCGCGAGATCACGATAACGGTCTGTTCGTCGAACACGACTACCAAATGACTCCACGCAAGCCGACGCTTGACGGCGAACCGCGGTATGAGACCATCCCCGTGGGCTTCTACTATGCTGAGTCAGCTCGCAACATTCGCTTTGACGCCTACGATGTCCGTCAGGCCGCCTACTGGGCGCTCTTGGCCGGCGCCTGCGGGCACACCTACGGCAACAACAACATTTGGCAGATGTGGTCGCCCGGTCGGAAGCCGGTGATCGGCGCCTGCGTGCCCTGGAGTGCGGCGCTAGACCATCCTGGAGCCTTCCAGGCGGGATTCATGCGCCGTCTATTTGAGTCTCGCCCGTATCAGCGCCTCGAACCTGACAGGACTTTCGTCGTAAGCGGCCCGAATGAAGGCGGGGCAAAGATTCGAGCGGCTCGAGACCGTGATGGAGCCTTCGCATTTGTCTATAGTCCCCGCGGAGCACCCTTCACCGTGCGCCTGGACGTGATCCGCGCATCGAAAGTGCAGGCGACCTGGTTTGATCCTCGCTACGCCATAGCCGCGCCCATTCACATCGGCGACAATCGAGGCTTCCAGACCTACACCCCCCCGACGCACGGTCGAGGTAACGACTGGGTGTTAGTCCTTGACGATGCGACCCGATCCTTCGCCGCGCCCGGACAACCTGGCTAGGGCATCGCAGGCACTACCGCCAGGGGATTTCCAATGGGATGGCGGCGTCGCATAGGGGCTTACCCGTCGCAGTGTAGGCGACCAAGCGCTCACCGGTGGCGGGGTGATACAGTCCCACCAAGAGCGACAGCGCTTCACCGATCCACGGCTGAGCCAGTGGCAACGCGTGGTTGCTCGTCACACGGTCGCCTACACGCCACCACGATGTCGGGTAGGCACCGTCCGCTGGCTGGCGATCATCCTGAGCCAGCAGCTCCGCTTGTTGATCGATGAGGTGCACGAACACGGTGTAGTCAGCGTCTTGGTCGCCGGTCGCCTCCCAATGGAGTGTGAGGTCCATTCGCAGATCGTGGAGGACAACCTGATAGGCGGCAAGCTCGATATCTGTGCCCAGCCGCGCTCCGACATGCAGCGCATCCCCGGGCACGTCGACAGCATGGCGCACTCGCAGCGGACCCAATGCTAGATGGTCGCTGGTCACCGCACCGAACGGCACGCGTCGATCCTGACCATCCAGTAGGCCGAAGCGAAGCCAGTAAAGAGCCGGTGCCTCGGCCCAATCAGGAACTCGGAGTGCCACCTGATGCGCAATGGTATCGCCCACCCGCCACTGCGGTGTCGGGTAAAGGGTTCCTCCCAGCCAGCGAGTGTCACCGGCCACGCGCTGGGTCGGATCAGTGCTGCCCAGCTGCAACCAGACGCTAAGCTGCGCATCAATGGGCGCCTCAGCACGCCAGTAGAGGATCACGTCCAGCGAATCCCCAGGAGCCAGGTCCCCTTCATCAAACTCGTAACCTAAGAAGCTCACCGGCCCGGCGCGGGTTGCCGACACAAGTTCGGCTGAGGAGGGCAGACCGCTCTCCAGGTACGGGGTCCGAAAGGCGGGACGCACCAGAAGCCAAGGAGCCAACGCCGAGAATAGTAGAGCCAACCCAGAAGCTAGAATCAGAGCCAGCCGTTGCACTGAGCCCCGCCACTGTGCCCAGCCCCAAGCGATGAAAACCCCCACAGCCCCGATCGTCGGAAACAACAGCCGGCCGTAGGGTGCACCGGTCGCAACAGCCCAGCGGACAAATGCGACCCCGTTGGCCAGTCCCGCAAGAGCCAACCATCCCAACGCCTGGCGAGAAAAAGAGGGCTGATCCCACAGAGCGCCACCGGGGAGCAGCGCTTTGAG
>PWVB01000185.1 GCA_003562365.1 Anaerolineae bacterium | reverse complement strand
TCCAGCTGCACCGAAAGGATGTGCACCATGGAACCACGTTTGGCCGTCGGGATCGATTTCAGTACCCAATGGGCCGACGCCAGCCTGATGGCGCCCGACGGCACACCCATTATCCGCCATCAGCGCTTTGACAACTCGCTACCCGGCTTCGAAAGCCTCAAGCAGCTTCTCCTGGAGAGCTTAGCCTCCGCCGCCTACACGGGCGTCGACCTGGCGGGCGAGCGACCGGTATGTACTGGCTGCCGTTCTTCCTCGAACTTGCCGCCGATCCCCAGCTGCACGCCTACGACGCCGCGCTCTTCGTGCTCAACCCGCGGAGGGTGAAGTGGTACAAGCAAAGCTTGCCCCACACTGACAAGACCGATCGCAACGATGCCTTCGTTATCGCCGATCGCGTCCGTGTCCATCGCCCCGAGCACGCCTGGCTTGTCGATGTGCCTATGCTGGCGTTGCGCGGCACCACGCGCCATCGCCGCCACCTCGTGAGGCTGTTGGCCGCCGAAAAGAGCTTCTTCTGTGCCTACCTCTTCCTCCAGGCCTCGGCCTATCAGCGCTTGGCACCCTTCAGCAGCGTCTTCGGCGCCACCAGCCGTCTGGTGCTCGACCAGGCGTGTACCCTCGACACCCTGGCCGCCCTACCGGTCACCGAGTTGGCCGCCCGCCTGGACGAGCTCAGTCGCCACACCTTGCGCAACTCCACCCACAACGCCACGCGCCTCCAGGAGGTCGCCGCCCAAAGCTTCCAGCTCCCCCAGGAACTGGGCCTGCCCGTGCACGCTATCTTGACAGCCAAGCTCCAGCGCATCGCGTTCTTCGAAGCGCAGATCGCCCAAGTCGAAGCCGCGATCGCCCGCCAACTGTCACAGTTCCCGGCCATCCGGCAACTGCAGTCCATTCCCGGCATCGGTCCCGTTTTCTCCGCGGGCATCGGTGCTGAGATCGGCAATCTGGACCGCTTCCTCGCCGGCACCAAATGCGATGCCCGCGGGCGCGTACGCGCCAAGAACCTCCGCGATGCCGAGGATGCCGTGGCCAAGACGGCGGGCCTGTGGTGGCCGCGCTCTGAGTCCGGCACCTTTGCCGCTGAGGAGCGCCGCATGGCCAAGACCGGGAATGCGCATCTGCGTTACTACCTCATCCCGGGCGCCGAACAGCTGCGTCTCCGCGTGCCTGAGTATCGCGCCTTCATTCGGCGCAAGTTCCGTGAAGCTACCAAACACCACCACAAGCGGGCACTGGTGCTGACGGCCCGCAGGAGCGTCGGGCTCTATGTCGGTCTGCTACACCGCAATGAGCCCTACCGCTCTAGGGAGGCCTGCCAGACCTAGTCACTTCCAGTCTGGGTCAGCGTGTGCGCTCCTCAGCGTCTCGAGGTGTGGACACGCTTCACACCCTCGATAGCCTGGTTTTACCCCGTGCTTCGAAAAACGCAACCGCACGGGGTCTAGTACAATACGTCTCTGTCTACGCCTTTTTCAGCCGTACTCCCGTCCGAAATTGGGTCTTGACTTTTACCGCACTCTTAGGAGTAAGGGCCCAACTCACTCACAAGGAGGCATTTCCCAATGACAAGTATACGTGTGACCATCTCGAATGCAATTCAGAAAGATCTGCAAGCGCTTTTGGCGCTGGCCTATCGGTGTGGCGATCCGCGCTTGGTGCGCCGGGTGACGGCGGTGCTGAGCCTTAGGCAGAACGGGTATGTGAACTTGACAACGGAACTCTAGCTGTTGTACCGCTAGACCCTGAGCCTGACTCAGCGCTGAAGCGAGACGATGAGCGGGACGCGATCGAGCATCCAAATCCCCAACGGTAGACCAATGAAACTGGCGATCAAGGCGAAGGTCGCCTCGATCCAGAGCGCGCTCAGCCACCAACCGATCAAGAGAAAGTAGAGCGCGCGAAAGATGATGTTGACCTGCGGCGCCCGCCTGGACGAAACCTGATTTCGGTCGCGAGTGACGATGTAGGCTTCGCGTTTGCGCAGCGAAACGACCTGGGGCAGTGTGTTCAGCATCTTGATTCCGATGGGCATGCCGATGATGGAGACCACCAGCACCCAGGCTACGGCGGCCCAGATCTGGCCCAGCCATAGTCCCACGAACAAAGTCCACAGAAGCTGGACGAGACATCCCGGTCCCTCAGTATACTGCTCTCTTCTGACAGTTTTCATGTTCATAAACTCCCTGGAGATGGTTCCTCGGCTGCTGTCCTTCCCATCTTTCATTACGCAGAAACGGTTCTCGGGTTGCAGCCACTTACTTATGATCATCCGTGCAGACCGGAGATCTATGCAGCTCGATCACGACGAACACCGCCTGCTGTATCGTATTTCGCAGGCCTATTATGGCGATGGTAAGACACAAAAGCAGATTGCGCACCGCTTCGGGATCTCGCGACCGAAGGTATCGCGTCTCTTGCAGAGAGCGCGTGATGTCGGCATTGTCAACATCACGCTGTTGCCACCTGTTGGCGGACTCGCTGACCTGGAGTACGCGCTAGAGAGGCGCTATGCTCTCGAAGAGGTCGTGCTGGTCTCCGTCAGTGATCCCGATGATCCGGAGGCGGTGGCAACTGAACTCGGTTCTGCTGCGGCAGACTGTCTGTTGCGCTGTCTAGACGAGGGTGATCTTTTGGGTTTGGCGTGGGGACGCACGATCCTGGCAGCGGTCAAGGCGCTGCCGGTGTACCCGGTGCGTGGTGTCAGTGTGGTTCAACTGAGTGGAGGTTTGGGCCCGGTGGCGGGAGTGGAACATGCGGCGGAGCTGGTGAGCCGAGCAGCTCAGAAGCTTGGCGCGCAGCTTCGACTGCTCCCGGCACCGGGCCTCGTCGCGTCACGACGAGCCGCCGAGGCGTTGCGCAAAGACTATCAGGTGTCGCGTATCCTGAACCTGGCAGCTAGAGCCGATGTTGCTGTTGTGGGTTTGGACGTGCCTTGATCCGATTCGGTCTTGCTGCGAGACGGGCGTATCATCAGGCTGGCAGATCTGCAGGCGGAGAGCGTTTCGCATTGGGGACTGAGGACTGGCTTGGAAGAGCCCAAGGCAGCCTGCAAAACGAGGGGTAAAGGCAGACAGAACCGGATACAAAAAACGCAGCTCCTGGTGTATAGTGAGATTGGTTGTTTCCACTCACACCAGGAGGCTGCGTATGATCAAGTATACACCCGATTGGCTTTTTTTCTGGTTCGACCTGGGCGCCCCCGCCTGGATCCGTTTGCTGCTCGCCCTCGTCGTGTTAGTGGCTTCAGTAGCCACCGATGCCCACCCCTGGGCCTTTACCGCCGCCGAACCATGGTACTGAGGCCGTGCTACTGGGGCTGTCGGTGGGGTTGGGCAGCCCGGACGTGATGGAGAAGTCGCTGGCACCTCCTCGCCCGTTGCGGGTTGGTCCTCACGTTATTGGCAGCGAGCGGGGCGCGTGCAGCGGTGCCCTGGACCTGTTGCCTAGCGGGTTTACCGTTCCTGGAGGGCCTATTGAACAGCGGGACATCTCTGGGCTGGCGCAGAGCCTACCAGATCAGTGTGTGGGGATTACTCTTGTTAACGGGACTGCGGTTGGCTAGCGCGACTTGGAGCATGGTATTACTGGGGAGTGTGGTGGTGTGCGAGCGAGACGGCCGCCGGGTGGAACTGGAGCAGTGGCGCACGGCACCGGATCAACCGGCGTACCGCGTGCAGCTGCAGGGTGAGTTCCCTGTGTGCCAATGAACGTGAGACAACTCTGCTAGAGAATTTAAGGTAGTATTCAGAGCAGAGGAGATTAAAATGATGACTGAAGAGAATCATGATGCAAGAGACGTGCCGGACCCCGAGGTCCAGGGGATCCGACGGATCCGGCAGTTCAGCGCGGAGTACAAGCTGGAGATCCTGGAGCGGGCCGATGCGTGTACGCGTCGGGGCGCCATCAAGGAACTGTTGGAAGAAGAGGGGCTGCATTCGTGATATCATCCCTGCGTTTGCCCACAGTGTCGCTCCTTGTGCCTTGGTCTCTGATAAACTGAGTGTCGCACAGGATGCACTTGTGGGCAAATCTGTTAGTCTATCCTGAACCATGCCCCCGTTTGTATGGGAGAAGCGGTGGGCGAAAGACCAAGGAAGCCCTTGAGGAACAGTTACGTGGCGAAAGTACAGAGAGTCCAAAAGATTAGTGTAGATCCAACTCCAGAGCAGACACAGTGGCTGCTCCAAGGGTGTGGAGTGGCGCGAGCAATACGAAGCTGGCGAGAAGCCCTCTGCTTACCGGCTCAAGAAGCAATTCAATGCCATTTGTCGCGAACGATTCCCCTGGTCTTACGAAGTCTCGAAATGCGCTGGGGATTCTGGCTTTAAGAATCTCGAGGCTGCTTTCAGAGACTTCTTCCGTCGTTGCAAGAAGGGTGACACCCAGAAGGGGTATCCCCGCTTCAAGTCCAGGAGGCGTTCTTGCGGTCGCTTCAAGGTGGATGGGCACTGGCTCAAGTTAGACAAGCTGGACGCGCCTATCAACATGGCTGAGGTGCTGAGGGTTGCTGGCCAGGTCAAGTCGGTCACGATTTCTGAGGATGGGGGGCATTGGTGTGCCGCTGTCAATGTGGAGGTGGAACGACCAAAGCAGGAGCATGTGCAAGAGTTGGCTGGAATAGACCTGGGCATAAAGACGCTGGCTGTTCTCTCGAATGGCACGCAGTACGAGAATCAAGGACTGCTACGCTCAGAATTGAGAAAGCTAAAGCGCCTGAATCGCGAGCTATCCCGCCGTCAAGAGAGAAGCAGAAGATGGAATCGCACCAAGAAGAAGATGGCGAAACTGCAGCGGCGCATTGCGAGCCGCAGGCTAGACTACCAGCATCAGATGACCACCAAGATTGCCCGTACGTATCGGGTCATCGGCGTTGAGGACTTGAACGTAGCCGGGATGAAATGCAATCACCGCCTGGCCTTGTCCATCGCAGATGCGGGGTTTGGTGAAACTCATCGTCAACGGGCCTACAAAAGCGAGGGGTGCGGGGGGATGCTGGTAGAGATTGACCGTTTCTTTCCGTCGTGGGGTTTGTGTCACGTTTGTGGGTGCATCAGTAGTGACTTGACGCTTGCTGACAGAACTTGGACGTGCGATTGTGGCGCAGTACCAGATCGAGATTCAGACGCAGCCTTGAATATCGAAAGGCAAGCGTTAGAGATGGTCGCCGGAGAGGGTTCACGGAGACCTAAAACGCCCGGGGAGCGGATGTCAGACTCTTCGGAGCAATCTGCGTCGAAACGTGAAAATAGGGCCGAAGAAAGGCGGCCTTCCAAACCGTGTCAGTTTGGCACAGTTTGGTAAACCAGGCGAACTCGATGGGATGGTTTGGTGAAGACCTACTCGACTGTGCTCGGGCCGTTCTCGAGCGAGAGGCAGCAGCGGTGAGGGCCTTGGCTGGCCAACTCGATGCGCGACTGGCCGAGGTAGTACGCCTTTTGTGCGACTGTCAAGGACATATCTTGGTGACCGGCGCCGGAACATCCCATGCAGTAGCTCGGCGTTTCGCGCACTTGCTTTCCTGTTGCGGGACGCCTGCACTGTGCATCAGCAGCGCCGACGCCTTGCACGGGGGCGCTGGGGCGATCCGTGATCAGGATCTACTCTACGTGATATCAAAGGGTGGACGCAGTGCGGAGGTCAACCAGCTTGTGGACATTGCGAAGGCGCGGGGCGCCTTGGTGGTGGCCCAGACCGAGGATCCGACGTCACCACTGGCAGCGAAGAGCGATGCTGTATTTCTGGTTCGGACGCTCGGTGAGGTCGATCCCTATGGTATGGTGGCAACGGGAAGCTCGCTCGTCAATGCTGCTGCGGGTGATCTGCTCTGCGTGTTGTTGCTGGAGCTGCGCGGCTATTCGAAGGCTGCCTTCGGGGAGACGCACCCCGGCGGGGCGGTAGGGGAGCAGCTCTCGCCTGAGACACCCAGTCGCCCAGTGTGATCTGAAGCGGTAGAAAGGAAGAGGGAGAAAATGAAGGCGGCTTTTCTTGTCGGTCGACAGCAATACGAGGTTCGAGAGGTCCCTGATCCTACGGCACCGGAGGATGGGATCGTGCTGGCTGTGGACGCCTGTGGTGTCTGTGGATCGGATCTCCGTCGTTGGCGCGAAGGACCGCCTGCGGGCGAAGGTAGTTTCTGTGGCCTACCTGGTATCGTCGCCGGCCACGAGATCGCAGGTACCGTTGTTGAGATTGGTAGCGCTGTGGTGGAGTTTCAAGTTGGCGATCGGCTGGCTGTGGCGCCAGATATCCACTGTGGCGACTGTTACTATTGCCGTCGCGGTTTATACAATCTCTGCGATGGGGTGCATTATCTAGGTATCTCACCCGGCTACCCCGGCGGATTCGCCGAGAGGCTGGTCCTCACCCACGAGATCCTGACCCTCGGAATCGTTCACCTCATCCCTGAGGGGGTCTCCGGTCTTTACGCAGCTTTGGCGGAGCCTATGAGTTCGGTATTGGCGTGTCACGACAAGGCCGGGACGAGTCTGGCGGATACGGTGGTGGTCATTGGTGCCGGACCCATCGGCTGCTTGCATGTTGCCATCGCCAGGGCGCGGGGTGCCAAGGTGATCGTGTCGCAGCGTAGCGACACGCGACGAAAGCTGGCTCAACGCTTCGGCCCTGACGCGACGATCAGCCCCTTAGAGGAGGACTTTATCAGTCGCGTGCGCGCACTAACCGACGGGCAGGGTGCAGATCTGGTGGTCTGTGCCAACCCCATCGCCGCCACACAGGCGCAGGCAGTGCAGGCGGTGCGCAAGGGAGGGCGGGTTGTGTTGTTCGGGGGCCTGCCAAAGGCTGACCCGATGACCAAGTTGGATGGCAATCGGGTTCATTACGGCGATATCGAGGTAGTGGGAGCCTTCTCCTACCATCCGACGATGCATGCGCTGGCATTGGATGTGCTGCAGCGAGGTCTCATCGGTGCTGATGCGCTCATCACCCACACTTTTTCCTTGGATGAGATCGCGGCGGCTTTTGAGGTGGCCTCGACTGGGCAGGGGCTGAAGGTGGTAGTGTTGCCCTGACCCGGGTAGCAGTTCAAACTTGTTTGCGGAGGCATACGGGGCGATGATCGGACTTAATGAGGCTCTGGCAGAGAGGCACGCAGCGGGGCAGCCGGTGCGTATTGGGTTGGTTGGGGCGGGGCAGATGGGCTCCGATGTGGTAGCGGTTACCGAGACAATGCGAGGAATTGAGGTCGTGATAGCTGCTGACATTGATGCACAGCGGGCCCAGGCAGCCTATAGTATTGGACAGGTGACAGCCGACGCCGTTGAGGCGCAGACATCGGCCCGGGCTGATGCGGCTGTGGCGGCGGGCAAGCGTGCTTACACCACCGATTACCGTGTGGTGACCGACATGGCGAACATCGACGTGCTGCTGGAGGCAACTGGGGTGCCCGAGATCGGATCGCGGGCAGCGTTGCGCGCGATCCGCCACGGCCATCCCTTGGCGATGATGAATGTTGAGACGGATATCACCGTAGGTCCTTTGCTGCGTTGGTATGCGGAGCAGAAGGACGTGCTCTATGCACTTGCCGCAGGTGATGAGCCAGCGGCCTGCAAGGAGCTCTATGACTTTGCTGATGCCCTGGGCTTCACGATTGTGGCCGCAGGCAAAGGAAAGAATAATCCGCTGGATCGCCATGCAATGCCGACCGATCCGATCTGGGCTCAGGAGGCCGCTCGCCGCGGACTGAGCCCAACCATGCTCATTGAGTTTGTGGATGGTAGCAAGACGATGGTCGAGATGGCTGCCGTCTCAAATGCGACGGGCCTAGTGCCGGACGTGCGCGGTATGCACGGGCCACTCACCCATCGCGAAATTCTAGAGCAGGTCTTTCGCTTGAAAGCCGACGGGGGCATCCTCAACCGGGCTGGCGTCGTCGACTACGGCGTGGGCAAAGTCGCGCCGGGTGTCTTTCTCATCGTCCGGACCGACCATCCCCGCCTGCGCGAGGCGATGGTGCTGCGCGATATGGGAACGGGGCCCTATTATACGCTCTTCCGCCCCTACCATCTGTGCAGCATCGAGGTGCCGTTGACCTGCGCAATGCTGGTTCTGCGTGGAAACTCGAATATGGCGCCCCTAGATCATCTCGTCTCGGAGGTCTTTGCTGTCGCCAAGCAGGACCTACAGTCAGGTACTGTGTTGGACAGCATAGGGGGCGCGACTTTCTACGGCCTGATCGACCGCTATACAGCTGCTGCTGATGAGGGGCTGCTGCCGATTGGGCTAGCCAAAGGCGCGCGGCTCGTACGCCGGGTTGCCAGGGATAGGCCGATCGCCTACGCTGATGTGGAGCTGTATGAGCCGTCAACGGTCCTGACTCTGCGTCGCCTTCAGGACAGCTGGATGGCGGGGGAAGTGGGCGGTGCGACGCTATTGACAGCGCTGGATGCGGTGTGATATGCTGTTAATCGGTCTGGACATCGGCACCAGCGGATGCAAAGCTGCCGTTTTTCGCGAGGACGGAACACTGCTTACGAGCGCCAACCGCGAGTACTCAATTGAGATGCCAATCCCCGGCTGGGCGGAGCAGGACGCGGAGCAAGTCTGGCGCTTGGCACAGGATGCGCTACGCGAGATTCTGGCTACTCTTTCTCAGGAGATGGCTTGCAGAGAACGGGTTGCGGCACTCAGCCTGTCGGTTCAGGGTGAAGCGATCATCCCAGTTGATGGGGCAGGGCGAGCGCTGCGTTCGGCGATCCTTGGGATGGATACCCGCACAGTAGCTCAGAATGCTTGGCTGCGCGAACGCTTCGACGCGGCGCGACTTTACGCCCGAACGGGTATGCCGGTGCACACTGTCAACACTTTACCGAAGCTCTTGTGGCTGCAGGATCACGAACCCCAGACGTGGGCGAGCGCCAGCCATTTTCTGCTCTACGAGGACTTTCTCATCCAGAAGATGACCGGAGAAAGGGTCGTGAGCCGCTGTCTGGCTTCGCGTACGCAGCTCTATGATCTGCGAGCCGATGCCTGGGCAGCCGAGATTCTCGATGTACTGGAACTGTCCCCTTCGCGGCTGAGCGAAGTGCAGCCGGCAGGCGTTGTCATAGGTCGGATGCGAGCCGACCTGGCTGCTGATCTAGGGTTTTCTGGTTCGCCCTTGGTGGTCACCGGCGGCCACGATCAGGCTTGTGGCGCTCTCGGTGTCGGGCTGACGCGCCCCGGATTGGCGATGGTGTCAACCGGCACGGCAGAGGTCGTTGAGTTGACGCTGTCGGCGGCAAAGCTCGACGAGGTGCTCGGTAGAGGGGAAGGGGGCGATGGCGGTGCTCGCGACTCAGGTCGGGCCTCCCTCTATCAGGGCAATGTCTCGGTCTATGCACACACCGCCCCGGATCTCTACCTGGCGATGACGCTCAACCATAGTGGAGGTCTGATTCTGCGATGGTATCGAGACACCTTCGGGCGTGGCGCGAAACGGGAAGCCAGGGTTGGCTCACAGGACAGTGATCTCGACGCCTATGATCTCCTTCTGGCTGAAGCCTCACCGGAGCCTTCGCCGCTGCTGTTGCTGCCGCATTTCGCCGGCAGTGGGACCCCCAGCTTCGACACAGCATCGAAGGGCGCGCTGCTGGGATTGACCTTCGCTACTACGAAAGCCGACGTTGTCAAGGCTATCCTTGAGGGACTGACTTTCGAGTTGCGTCTCAACCTGGATTTGCTGCAGGGCGCGGGTCTCGCCATCACGGAGCTGCGAGCCATCGGCGGCGGAGCCCGCTCTGAACTGTGGCTGCAGCTGAAGGCTGATATCACTGGCATCCCGGTTGTGGTGCCTCGGGTCGTCGATGCGGCCTGCTGGGGCGCGGCACTGCTTGCCGGGCACGGGGCCGGGTGCTTCCCGAGCCTCCATCACGCGGCTGTTGACACGGTGGCGCTCGACCGCGCCTTCGAACCGCAATTCGACCGCCAGAGGCGCTTTGCCCAACGTTACCAACTATATCAGGAACTGTATCCCAAGTTGCGCAGTTTGCTGCGTCGCATCTAGGGATCAAGACGGGCATAGCTGACCCCCGGGAGGCCGCATCGCGTGTCATATTGCTTGACCTCGACTACAGAACCGGCAACGACAAAGTATGTTTGATCGACAATGACGGTGAGGTTCTCGGCTACGACTTTGTGGAGTATCCGCTGGGTCACGAACGCCTCGACTGGTTGGAGTATGATCTCCAGTGCTATTAGACCATTGCCTATCGTATCATCAGAGCGGTGCTGGTAGAAGCTGGTATGATTGGTTCAGCAACCATAGGTGTGGCGGCTTCTTCGGCCTTGCCGTCGCTGATGATGGTGGATTGCGATCATCGGGCGATCCATCGAGCCTGCAATGCTGTGGATCGACGCGTGAACGAGGAGGCGCGCGGGCTCCAGGCACAAGTCGGAGGGAACCGCATCCTCGAAGTCTCTGGCTACTGTCTGGAATATCATAATCGTTGGCGCAGGACACTCCCCGTTTCAACAGGAGTAGTTGATCCGACGCTGGTGAATCTACTGTCGGAGATGCGGCATCGTCCTGAGGGCTTCGAGCAGGCATCTAACGGGTTGATGATCGACGGCTGCATCACGTCCTATCACACCGGTGAGACATCGCTGCACTATTCAGGTGCCACGTTCTGAGGTTTGATCTCAGTAGATTCGATTTTGGCCCAGGATAGCATCGTGTCCTGGCTATGAAGAGGCTTGTCCTACCGGTACAATGTGGTTGGACAACACATATACACGGAGGACAAGCCCATAACTAAGGATATCTTGACCCTCCATAATTGTGACGTGCTGGAGCGGGCCCGCGAGCCATTGATGGCGCATCTGCCTCTGTCGGCAGAGGGAAATTGTTGTGCCACGGAGGCGTTGGTCGATGGGCTGTTGGGGATTGCCAGTGGGCGAGGAACGCTGGAGCATGTGTGCACGAAGCTGCCCGAGCTGTCCGACCCGACGACGGCGCGCGGCTACCTGGATGCGCAGCTGGCGGCGGGCAATCTCGCCGATGCGGAAGCGGCTGTGAATGCGGCGGTACAGACGCAGATTCCAGAGCGGGTGTTGCGGCAGCGACGGAAGGTCGCGATGGACTTTCACGACTGCCCCTATTATGGAAAGAGCATAGCGGAAGACGGTTTGTGGGTACGTGGCAAAGCCAAAGCCGGGACCACGCGTTTCTACCGTCTGGCCACGGCGTATGTGATCCACCGGGACCTGCGGGTGATCCTGGCGGTGAAGCTTGTCCTGCCGGGGATGATCACGTGCGAGGTATTGGAGGCCCTGCTGCAGGCCGTGGCGGCATTGGGCATCACGCCGCGCTGTCTGCTGCTGGATCGCGGCTTTGCCGGTGTGGCGGTGATGCAGCAGCTGGATGCGGCGCAGATCCCTGCTGTGATCGCTTGTCCCATCCGCAGCAAGACCGGAGGAGCACGAGCGCTGTTTCAGGGACGCAAGAGCTATCGTGCGACGCATACGTTCACCAGCACGACGGGTGCCAAGTACACTGCAGCGTTGGCGGTGTGTCGCGTCTTCACCACTCATAAATGCACCGGCCGCGCCAAACGGCGTGCGCGATGGCAACTGTACATCCTCATTCATCTGGACCTCAAGCGTCTCCAAACCAGGGACTGGTACCGCTGCGCCGGCAAAGCGCGTGGTTGGACCACATCACCTAACCCCGCCTATCGGTTCCTGCTCCTGGAGCCAGCTTTCTTCCTGCTCAATGTCTGGGTCGTGCTACAATGGCTGTATACTTAAGTTCCGTGACGCCGTGGCCAATACTTGCACACAGGCCGCTTTCGCTTGCACCGTATGACCGGCTTTCTACAGCGCGCCTGGAAGACATCTATGGTCGCGTCCACTTCATTGTCGCTCCAGCGGCCCCGAGACTGTGAAACACGAATCTACTGGGTCTTGATGTTGGAACGGGCTCCGAATGCTGCTCTTCAATGGAGCGGAGAGCGAGCGTTTGCCTTGGCCCCATTGTCGATGGGAGGGACTACGATGAGATCAGTGGAACTGCCCTACAGACCTGACATTCTAGTTGCTGGCGGCGGCACAGCTGGCTGCGCCGCCGCGATCGCTGCCGCCCGCCGGGGTCATCGCGTTCTGTTGATCGAGGAGGCAAACGCCCTGGGAGGCGTCTCAACCAGCGGTGGCGTCAACGAGTGGTTCGCCGGATTGGATGGTCTCGGTGACATCTGGAGTCGTTTGATGGCCGACTTGGAGCGCTTCGGCGCTCGCTTCGGGCGCTTCTATAATCCCGAATATGCGAAGATTGTATGGCAGCTGATGGCTGAGGAAGCCGGCGTGGATCTCCTCTTCCACGCCAGCGTCTTCGACGCCGAGGTTCTGACATCAAGGATTATCCGGGTGGGTGGGGCGGCCGCGAGCCACCGCTTTCAGGTGCCGGCGAATGTCTTCGTCGATGCCACAGGCGAGGGCGATTTGTCGTGGCTAGCCGGTGCAGAGGTTATGCAGGGTCATCCAGAAACCGGCTGCACGCTGCATATGAGCCTAACTTTCATCCTACAGGACACGGGCAGCCCAGTGCTACCCTACCTACCCCCAGGAATGACACCGATCGATGGCCAGGATGAACTGCCCGGTCTGCACGGTGGACTGCGACTCGCCGACGGCCGAGTCTACTGCAATATGACCAAGGTGATGGGTAAGGATCCTACTGACCCCGTCTCACTCAGTGATGCCGAACGCGAGGCGCGTCGCCAGCTTGTGCGAATCGTTGACTATCTGCAGCGCACCCGCTTTCCGACGTATGCACTGTGCAGCAGCGGCGCGCGGATCGGCATTCGTGAGGGGCGACGGGTGGTGGGTGATTATCTGATCACCGAGGAGCAGATCACAGGGAATGCTCCTCGTGCCGTGACAGATGGGATCGCTGTAGCGACCTGTCAAATCGATTTTCACAGCCTGACTAAACCGGGGCACGGCGGATGGCGGCAGCGTGTGGAGCCCTATTCGATCCCCTATCGTGCGATGACGGTGAAACACCTGCGGAATCTTCTCGTCGCCGGCAAGTGCATCAGCGGCGATCAGGTTGCTCAGAGCAGCTATCGTATGACACCCACCTGCTGCGCGATGGGACAAGCCGCCGGTACTGCGGCGGCGCTGGCGGTGGAGGCGCGGGTGACCGATGTACGCGATATCGATATCGACGTGCTACAGGCGGATTTGGCTCGGGGAGGGATGGAACTCGACCCTGCTCAGCACGTGGCCTTTTCGCCAGAGCTGACACCGGACCCAGATAAGGGTGCGTAAGATATTGTGAATAAGAGAGCCGTGGCAGATATCCAGTACAACGCAGCTTTACCATTCCTGAGAAAGGGTGTAGTACAGGTTGCGACTCGTATTCGTGATCTATACGTCGCAGTCAAGGCCCCTGGGAGGACTTCGGGATCAGGCCGTGGCCCAGCTACACTCATGGGAAGCTGCTGGTACGGGAGATGTCCTATCCCAGCGAGCCGCCAGAGGGAGACAGCGTCTACGTCGGCTTCATCGCGGAGCACGGTTACGGTGTTCACCATTTTGGTGTCTTGGTGGTGGATATGCCAGCGGCCCTAGACAAGACCGAGGCCGCTGCATTCACGTGACGTCAGATAGGATGGGTTTTGTTTGCGGATTTGATGGCCACTGCGCCTACCTGGGCACGGAGGATGAGCTCTGGGTGACGCTGAATCTAATTGCGCGGCCCGAGGTAGGTGCAACATCGGAGTCCGCCTACCCGCCTGAGACGCCGGAATGAGGTGGCGTTGCGACGACTGCTTGACGAAAGGGGACAGAGGTGAAGGAACAACCAACGACGGTAGCCTACAGGAGCGTGGGTGAGTGGGTCTTCGAGAGTGATCGTGACTATCCGGAACCTTTTGTGGATGTTGTTCTGGACGGGGTCTTCATGGCGCCATCGGGAAAGATTAACCGGATGCCTGGCTTCTACGATGGCCAGCGGACCTGGCGGGTGCGTTTCAGCCCCGATGAGGTCGGCAAATGGCGTTACGCCGTTGAGGTTCGCCCCTCCGATGCGGCGCTGGCGCAGTCCGGGCACTTTGTGGTGTCACCCCAGGAGACCAGCGGTTTTTTGAAGAGCGTGCCCGGTGAGGCGTGGGGCTTTCAGATGGAGTCAGGCGCTCCGATCTTTCTGATGGGCGACACGGTCTACAATCTCTTCGGTGCGGCGCATTGTGGGTTGGACGTCACCGGCTTTCTCGAGCGGCGCGCGGGCCAGGGCTTCAACATCTTTCGGGCGCGGATGCACGTAAGCCCCTTTCATCCACCTAATGGGCATAGCGACTGGCAGACGCAGCGTACATGGCCCTGGGGCGGGAGCGAGCAGTCTCCACGCTTCGATCGCTTCAACCTCAGCTACTTTCGAACGGTGGATGAGGTGGTGCGGGTCGCAGAAAAGCTAAACGTCGGGTTCGAGATGATCATGGAGGCCTGGGGTTTCGAGTTCCCATTCAACAATCGAGCGGTCTTTGTGCCGGAATGGGAGGAGCTCTGGTTACGCTACCTGGTGGCTCGCTACGATGCTTTCCGCAGCGTCTATGTCTGGACACTAGCGAACGAGTATGAATTCTATCCGGACGGACAGTGCCGCCACAGCGTCGCAGGGGATCGCTGGGCGATGCGTGTGGCTCGTTGGCTGAAACAGCTTGGACCTCACGGGCACGTAGTCGCGGTCCATAACGGGCCGCAGTTACCGCCCTTTGCCGAGCGGTTCGCGCTTGATCCGGGGGCCGTGGACGCGGTGATCTTTCAGGCTTGGGGCGCTATCGATCACGCGGACGCCTGGTTGGCTACTGGCATTGAGGAGACTATCCAAAACAGCTTCGCTGGATGGGCCGGATCGGCGATCTTTGCTGAGTATGGTTACGAGCGTAATCCTGATCTTCCACTGACCTTCCCTCCCTTCGCCTATCTCGATGCCGAACACAACCGCCGGGGGGCCTGGCGCGGCGCTTATTGTGGTATGGGCATCATAAACGGCTTTGAGAACACCTGGGGCCCGATCATGGATCTGGTGCACGATCAAGAGGGTGTGAGCTACTTCGAGCATCTCCGTTACTTCCTAACGGAGGTAGTCCCCTTCCAGCGCCTGCAACCCACGCAGGCGCTGCTCGTCGAGGCCGCCTATGAGGAGGGCCATAGGCCACTGGCTTTGGCATCCAAGGCGTGCGACATCGTGGCGGTCTACTTTCCGGCAGGGGGCACGGCGACGCTGAACCTGCCCAACAGCAGTTGGACGGGTCGATGGTATAATCCCCGAAATGGGGCATTGCGTGTCGCGGAGCTGGAGCGAACAACCGAGGGTTGGCGCGTTGCGGCGCCCAGCTGTATGGGCCCGCGGCCAGCAGATTGGGCGCTGGTGCTTTTCAGCTAGACGTCGCGCAGCGCAGTGACGTGGCGATCCAGATCAGACAAAGGAGCAGGCGATGACAGACACGGTCTATGAGTTCTCGGCGAAGACGATAATGGGTCTCCCGAAGTCCTTGGCGGACTATCAGGGGGCGGTTTTGCTGATTGTGAACACCGCCAGCAAATGCGGATTAACGCCTCAGTATGCTGGTCTACAGCAGCTCTTCGAGCAGTATCATGAGCGCGGTTTCCAGATCTTGGGCTTTCCCTGCAATCAGTTCATGAACCAGGAACCGGGCAACGAGGAAGAAATCCAGCAGTTCTGCCAGCTCAACTACGGTGTGACATTCCCAATGTTTGCAAAGATCGATGTGAACGGCAAGGATACACATCCGCTTTTCGCCTATCTCAAGGAGGCAAAGCCCGGTCCGCTTGGCCTTGGGGTGATAAAGTGGAACTTCACCAAGTTCTTGGTTGATCGTCAGGGGTATGTACGGCAGCGCTTTGCCCCCCAAGTGGCGCCGAATGAGATCGCTCCGGAGATCGAGGCCTTACTGGATGAGATATAGTACGGCAGCGGTGACCCAAACAAAGGTGCGGTGCCGGTGCCTGATATCACACTGAAACAGTGGCAGTGATTCTGAGTTCAAGGAGGTAGAGCGATGCGCGTGATGCAGAAACGACCCTGTTTTGGCCTTATCGTAGGCACCCGTGGCTTTTTCAACGCTCAGCTGGCGCTGGGCGTACGCCAACGGCTTCTAAACATTCTGGAGGCACAGGGCTACGATTACGTGATCACACCTGAGGATGCAACGCCCTGTGGTGCCATCGAGACGCGTGAGCATGCTCAGGCGGCGGCGCGGTTGTTCCGCGAGCAGTCGGAGCGGATTGACGGGGTAATCGTGGTTTTACCTAACTTTGGCGATGAACTGGGGATCGTCCAGACGCTGGATATGGCGAGTCTGGGGGTGCCGGTACTGGTGCAGGCCTGTGACGACGAAGTGGACAAGCTATCGGTCGCCGAACGCCGTGACGCTTTCTGCGGCAAACTATCGGTCTGCAACAACCTCTATCAGTATGGTATCCCTTTTACCAACACCACCTATCACACATATCCCATCGACAGTCAGGAGTTTAGAGCAGACCTTGCCTTTTTCTCCGCCGTCTGTCGGGTCGTCAAGGGTCTCTGGCACGCGCGAATCGGGGCGATTGGGGCCCGACCGGCAGCGTTCCAGACTGTGCGCTACAGTGAGAAGTTGTTGCAGAGCGCGGGGATCACTGTGGTGCCTGTCGATCTCTCGGAGATCATCTTCGGTGCCCGCTCTCTCAAGGATGATGATCCTGCCGTTCAGGACATGTTGGCAGCAGTGCGCGACTATGGAACGATACCAGCAGCCATTCCTGAAACTAACATTTTGAAGCAGGCCAAGCTCTCAGTGATCATTGACCGCTGGATGGACGAAAATGAGTGCGACGCCAGCGCGGTCGAGTGCTGGGATTCGATTCAGAAAAACTACGGCTGCGCTACTTGTCTCTCTATGGCGATGATGGGTGATCGGCTGTTGCCCAGCGCTTGTGAGGTTGACGTGATGGGAGCAGTTTCGATGTACGCCCTGCTACTGGCCTCGGGCAACCCTCCTGCCTTCCAGGACTGGAACAACAATTATGGCGACGAGCGAGATATGTGCATTAATACTCACTGCAGTAACTTCCCCAAGAGCTTCATGGGCCGCGAGGTGGAGATCTCCAATCTCGATATCCTCGGTGCCACGCTGGGAGCAGACCGTTGCTTCGGCGCGATCAAAGGGCAGGCCGCGCCAGGGCCGATTACCTTCTTCCGTGCGTCAACCGACGATCCGCGGGGAGTGATCAAGGCCTATGTGGGCGAGGGAGAGATTACCGATCATCCAGTGGGTAACTTTCAGGGCGGCTCAGCGGTGCTGCGAATTGAGAACCTTCAGGACCTGCTGGCGCTGATGTGCCGTCAGGGCTTCGAGCATCACACTGCTGTCACGCGGAGCCACGTAGCCGGCGTGCTCCACGAGGCACTGACGACGTACCTGGGGTGGGAACTCTACCATCACCGTTAGGCCGGGCGGCGTAGTTTGGGGTTGGGTGAGCCGTGCACCTCAAACCGACGTAGCCAAACCCGACCCAGCTCCTGCCGCGAGATCCATTCGATGGGCTCGGACGCAGCCTCGCGCTGGTAAGGCTTTGCCCGAAGGGACGGTGACACACCCGAACCTTTGAGCGAGGGATGTGCGGGCCGAGGCTCATTAATAGCGCTGCCACACAGGGCCGCTCTGTCCGTGCTCCTTTAGTCTGACGTGACGATTGACATACGGCTTGAGCCTCCTCCCCACAAGTGGCGGAGGGGAGGAGGCTCGAACATAAGGAGTGCGACCCGGTCAGCAGGGTTCGGCGGCAGGGACAGGATCAGGCAACGCCGTCCGCTGTGTAGAATGTGACGCCCAACGTCCCTGGGCCGCCGTGGGTCCCAACCACCGGTGTCAAGACACGGGTGTAGATCTGTTCCGGTTTGAGCCGCTCGATGACCATCTCGGTAAAGGTGGGGAGATCTGCCTCGGCCTCGGCGTGAACGATAGCCAGTTCGGTTGGTCGTTCACCGGAGAGGCGCTCCTCGGCGATCTCAATGACGCGGCGCAGCGACTTATTGCGACTGCGGACCTTCTCCAGTGCCTCCACACGCCCTTCCTCGAGCGTGAGGACCGGCTTTAGGTTTAGTGCCGATCCCACGAGGCGGGCAGCTCCACCGATGCGTCCGCCACGATGGAGGAACTCGAGGGTGTCCACGGCGAAGAGCAGGTGAGAGGACTCCTGGCACCGCCGCACCGCCGCCATCGCATCCTCGATAGATTGTCCTGCCTCAGCAGCCCGCTGCGCCACGAGCACCTGCAATCCCAATCCCATAGACACCGAGTTTGAGTTGATGAGCTCAACCCGGAGGTCAGGGTGTGAGTCGGCCAGATACGATCTGGCCTGCAGGGCGGAAGCGATGGTGCCGCTGAGCTCGGCGGAGATGAAGACTCCGAGGACAGCATCGACTCCCTGCTCCTCGGCTGCTGAAGTGAAGAACTCGATAAAGGCACCTGCAGAGGGCTGGGATGTCTTCGGGGAATCACGGCGTTCTCGAAGCATCCGATAGAACGTTGCGGCGTCGAGAGTCTCGCCATCGAGATAGGTCTCTTCTCCCCAGTGTACGTTTAGGGGTATAACAGGGATCCCGTGCTCCTCGGCTAGTCCTGGCGAAAGGTTGGAGGTGCTGTCGGTAACCACGGCAAAGCGTTTCATCGTCGATCCTTTCTGTGTTGCGTTGAACAGCTTTTGAGAGCATCTACCAGCTTGTGACCACAGTTGGTCGTCAGCGAAAAACATCCTATTATGATACAACACACAAAGCGGTCAGGAGTTACGCTGGAGGTTGATCGACATTAGGCTACGCGGCCTGTACCACGAACCCGCAGGTGGGATGAACTGTGCATTGGTGGAACAGAGGACTTGACGGAGATATGCTAACTTCCGGGGAGGGCGGCGATGACACGTTATTTCATCGGCTACGATGTCGGTGGGACGAAGAGCCACGCTATGGTTGCTGATGGCGAGGGCCGGGTGGTGGCCGTGGGGCTCGCAGGCGCGGGGAGCTACGAGGTGGTCGGGTGGGACGGTCTTCGGGCAGCCCTGTACAGCGCGACCGATAGCGCACTTTCGGCAGCGGGGATCACGTCGGGCCAGATCGCAGGCGCCGGATTCGGGATCGCGGGCTACGACTGGCCCGCTGAGCGAGCGCCGCACCGAGAAGCAATCGAGGCATTGGGGCTTCAAGCTCCATTCCTGCTGGTCAACGACACGTTGATCGGGCTGATCGCGGGCGCGGCTGAGGGTTGGGGGCTGGCTGTGGTGGCTGGCACCGGGGCCAACTGCTGGGGTCGCGATCAGACGGGACGTCTGGGCCACACAACTGGTGGCGCCGCACTGCTGGGGGAATACGGTGGTGCGGACACCATCGTCCCGGGTGCAATACGAGCGGTTTCCCGCGCCTTTACCAAACGGAGCCCCGAGACGGCACTGAGCGATGTGTTGGTTGGCTATGCTGGCGCGCAGGGCGTCGAGGATCTGCTAGAGGGGCTTGCTATGGGTCGTTCCACGATCGGCACCGACGCGGCCCCCCTGATCTTCGAGACGGCGGCAGCCGGTGACACTGTAGCAAACCAGCTGATTGCCTGGGCCGGACGAGAGTTGGGCAGTCTGGCTGTGGGGGTGGTGCGCCAGCTTGGTTTCGAGGGCGAAGCGTTTGAGGTAGTGCAGATCGGCAGCCTTTTCGGGGCCAGTGAGCTGCTCGGACGCGAGATGCTAGCGACGATCCAGGCGGTGGCTCCTGGCGCTAACACGATACGTCTCGCTCTGCCACCGGTGGTGGGAGCGGTGTTGCTGGGAATGGAAGCCACAGGCATCAATGCCGCGACCTTGCGAGATGCTGTTGCGTCAAGCGCCGTTGAAACTGTGGGGCGTACTTGATCCTAGGTTTTGGAACTAGACGTCGCGATTGGGTAAAAGGGGGACGGATTGGTTACGTCAGATAGCATGTCCAATGCAACACGCTCGAGTGGGCATAACGGAAGTGGGAGTCAGGGAGATGCTTCTAGGGTGTCGCTTCTCAAGGTTGCCCGATCAGCGGTAGATAGGTAGTGTGCATGTCGGCGACGATGCGAACCCGAAGTGCCAGCGTGATCGGACTCTCCGGAACATCAGGAGCATCGGCCACGATGCTTAGAGCGGCTGTGTGGTCGCCGAGCGGCAGTTGACGAGGATCGACGGTGACGGTGAAGGAGTCGCCAGCTGGCCCATGGTTGGGAGTAACACTGACGGGCAGCGCGGCGAACTTGATATCCACGTTCCAGCTGAAGGGCATTTCGCCACTGTTGAACACGGTGACGGTGTGTGAGACGACATGCGTTGCATCGATGGCTTGGATCCAGACAAGGTCCTGGACAGAGGTCTGCATTCCCCAGATTGTCCAGGCGCGAGGACGCTTGTCCATCGCGGTCAGGGCTGTGTAGGCGAGCCGTGGCGACATATCCTGGTTGAAGATCGCGAAATAGCGAAGCGGATCACAGTCAGCGTACCAGGGTATAGTGCTGAAGTCCAGGTTGGAGACGATCATTGGCCCCATCCACGGCCATTGGTCGTCGGCATAGGCGAAGGCGCGGCGAAGATAGTCAGCTTGCTGCTCAGCGGTGACCTGCTGCCAAGCAAAGCCGCTTTCCTCCCAGTAGGGCGTGCAAGCTGTTGAGGTCAACAGCCAGCCAAACTCGGTAGCCCAGACGGGCAGTATGCCGTCGCCGTGGGCGATCATTACGGCATAGATGTCCTCGGCGCGCCGGAAGTTTAGGATGCCCCAGCCCCAGTCCTTGTCCTCTGGAGGACCGCCGAAGCCGTAGTTGTGGATACTGATAGCATCAAAGTGCCCCTTCAGCCCCGCGGCGTACATTGCCTCCAGGAAGGCTACATCGTCCATCGCCCGCCCATCTGGAAGTCCTCCCGTGGGCGCTAAGCTCCCGGCGACGATCAGACTATGGGGGTCGGCGGCCTTAGCACCTCGGTAGGCGCGCCTCACCATATCGGTGTAGCGTGCAGGGTCGACGGGCTGGTGGCCCCACTGGAAGTCGAGATTGGGCTCGTTCCAGATCTCAAGGGCTACGCGATAGGGGAACGGGCAGGCCGCGCGCCGCTGAGCGATGTGACCGGCAAGGTCGGCGAAGAAAGTCTCCCAGGCGTCCATCTCGTGTTCCTGAATGGGTGTCCAGTCTGATGGATCTCGCTCGACCCGCAATAGCAGGTTTAGCTCGTGGGTGCACGCCTCGTCCAACCGCCAGTTAACGGTGTCCCAGTCATAGGTCCGATCGCGGTTACCGTCGACCTGCTCCCAGTAGACAAAGTACTTGAACCAATCGAATCCGGCCTCGCGGACCAGGCGCAGATGATCAGGAGGATAGGCTAGCATCATACCGTAGCCAAGGTGCGGTGGGACCTCTGCCTCCCCTGTTACCGCGCCCGGAAGGAGTAAGACGCCAGCCAGCAGCAGCCCGGCAAGTAGCGGCCTTGCGGCATAGGTGTCCACCAAGTAGCTGATCAGCCTACGCAGCATCGGTTCATGTCCTGCGGGGCCGGTGGCCTAATGGCAGATATCCAAGGGTGATGGCCATCTAAGGGAAGATGCCGCGTTCTTTGTAGACCTGCTCCAGCCGGGCTAGAGCGACGATATAGGCTCCCGTGCGCCAACTGCAATCATAGCGTTCAACGGCGTCACGGACTCGGTGGTAGGCTCCCACGATCTGCTTCTTCAGCCTGATGTCGGTTTCCTCTAGATCCCAGAACTCACTGCGTTTGTTCTGGAGCCACTCAAAGTAGCTGACGATGACGCCGCCGGCATTGGCGAGCACGTCGGGGATCAAGAGGATGCCACGCTCTTGGAGGATGCGATCTCCATCGCAATCGGTCGGCCCGTTGGCCCCCTCGACTACCAGTCTAACATTGAGCCACGGCGCCGTCTCGGCGGTGATCTGGTTCTCCAGCGCGGCGGGCACGAAGAAATCGGCCTCGGTGCCGAAGAAGGTCCGATGATCAACCGCAGCCCCTGCTGGATAGCCCTGGATGCGCCCCTCGGCGTCGACGTACTGCGCTAGCTCGTCGGGATCAAAACCCTCGGGATTGAGCAGTGCGCCGGAGTGATCCTCCACCCCGACCAGAACGGGACCGAGAGGCTCCAGCAAGCGGGCAGCCCAGGAGCCTACATTGCCGTAGCCCTGGATAATGTAGGTAGCGCCGTCTAGCGCGAAGCCATAGTCCTTTGCCCACACCTCTAACACGTCGACCAGGCCCTGACCCGTCGCCTTGTAGCGCCCTGGGCTGCCGCCGGATTCAACCGGCTTGCCGGTGACAACGTGCGTGGCACGATTGCGCTCCAGAGGCGGCATCATCTGTAGATATGTGTCCAGGATCCAGGCCATAATCTGAGGATTGGTGTTTACGTCCGGCGCGGGGATGTCGTATTCGGGGCCGATGTTAGCCCCCAGGGCAAAGGTGAAACGGCGGGTGATGGCCTCCAGCTCCGCTGGGCTGTGGTCCCAAGGCCGCATCTCGATGCCACCTTTGGCACCGCCGTACGGGATGCCAGCGATGGCAGTCTTCCAGGTCATCCAGGCCGCTAGAGCTCTTACCTCATCGATGTCGACCTGTGGATGAAAGCGCAGACCGCCCTTGTAGGGCCCCAGCACGTTGTTGTGCTGGACGCGATACCCGGTGAACATCTGGATACAGCCATCGTCCATCACCACTGGGAAGTTGACAACGATCTCGTTTGTCGTGTATGAGAGGATCTTGCGAATCTCAGGGTCCAGTTCCATCAGATCCGCGGCTTGATCGAACTGCGCCATCACTGTTTCGTAGAGCTTCACCATCCTTGTGGCCTCCTGAACTAGCGGGTTGTCTCTCTGATTCTGCATGAATCTGCCAGCCACTGCAAGTGACGATTGCCCTATCCCAACGGCAGGATCTCCTTAAAGAGCTGCCGAGGCGCTCCTATTGGGTGTCTCACAGCATCAACCGCGTTTTTTGTGCGGGCAAAGACAGTCAGGACTGCGCCACTGCCATCAATCGTCCAGCCTGAAAAGCTTAACTCGTTAGACTCAGGACGGCATCAGCAATCACAAGCAGTGGAGCTATAGATGCTCAGATAATGTTTCGGACAGGATTGGCAACAGGATTGGCAGCCGGAATGAGGTCCAGGGACTGTAGGTAGCCGCCCATGAGGTTCTTGATCGCGGTTGCCTGGCGAGCAAAGTAGGCCAGCGCCTCGTCCACGGAGGCCATCAGCTGCTCGAACTGTGGGAAGTACTGATTATGCGTCGCGTGCTGCTTGGTTT
>PWVB01000520.1 GCA_003562365.1 Anaerolineae bacterium | reverse complement strand
GAGAGCGAAGAAGGTCATACGAGCCACGTCCAAGCCCGGGGCGTAGATGCCGCAGACACCACAGGCCTCACGGGCCTTCGCCATCGAAGATCGTCCTGCCGCTTCGTGATCGTGACTGCCAGCGATTACGTGAGGCCTCACGTGATCTCGTGGTCTGCTTGGTAGAGGCGCTGTCGTTGTTCGGCTTGAGCTGTGGTTACCACCTCTCGTACATTGGGATCCAGGAGCCCGAGGATCTTTGCTGCCAGAAGCGCTGCGTTTTTGGGTTCCAACACCACAGCCGGGGCGACGCCCGACGGCGTGCGCAGCGATGAATAGAGGTCAGCGCCGGCGAATTTATCCGAGTAAGGAGGGCAGGCAATGACCGGACTTTTGACGGCGGCATCAACCATCCCGCTTAGCGCATTGCTGCGGCCCGCCACCGTTACGTAGACTTTGGGTTGATCGTCGGCCTCATAGTCGGCCAGCAGATCCAACAGATAGCGCGGCGTCTTGTGTGCTGAGGCAACCCGAGTGGCCCAAGGGATGCCATATTCATCCAGCGCAGTGGTAATCTTCTGAACGAAAGAAAGATCGCTCGGTGATCCCATCAGGATTACGGCTAACATAGGTCTCTCTCCTTACGCTATTCTGATCTGGCAAAGATGTGCTGGTCTACGCTGGGGCGGCGATATAAGATCGGACAGCCGCACCGACACGCGGCTCAGCGGGATAGGAGCCGGGCTCGAAGGTCTGACCGGTAAGCCCTTCGTAGAGCGCGATGTAGCGGCGAGCTGCCTCAGCAATGACGTGCGACGGCAACGTCGGTGCGGGGCCGTCGCCACGGTATCCTTGCTCAGCATACCAGAGCCGCACGTACTCCTTATCCCACTGATCCGGTTGAGGGTCACCTTGCGTCTCCGCTTTCCAATAGCGGCTGGAGTCAGGTGTATGCACTTCGTCGATGAGCATCAAGGTCCCGTCAGGCGCGCGTCCGAACTCGTATTTCGTGTCGACAAGGCAGAAGCCCGCGGCTTGAGCCACGGCTTGACCACGGCGGAAGATAGTGAGGGCTACGCTCTGCACGGTCTCCCAGGTCGATCGATCCAGGAGACCCCGTTCGACGACCTCGGCACAGGTTAGGCGCTCGTCGTGTTCCCCTGGCCCCGCTTTTGTTGTCGGAGTGATGATCGGTTCGGGCAAGGGATCGTTCTTCGAAAGCCCCTCGGGGAAGGAGTAGCCGTAGATCTCCCGATTGCCTGCGTCGTAAAGCGTCCAAAGCGCTGTTTTGGTTGATCCGGTGATGTAGCCACGCACGATCACCTCGACTGGCAGTGGGGTGCAATCGCGGACCAGGCTTACATTTGGGTCGGGAAGCTCAAGCAGATGATTGGGAATAAGCTGGGCCGTTTCCTCGAACCAGAAGGCGCTCAGTTGGTTGAGGACCTGCCCCTTATAGGGTAGGGCTGCTAGGATGACATCAAAGGCCGAGAGGCGATCGGTGGTCACAAGCAGGCGCCGTCGGTTGGGCAGCGCCAGCGACTCACGCACCTTGCCCTGTTGATGCTCGTGCGGCCAGTTGAGATCTAGCGACCTAAACGCCTGGGGGATGAGGGCTTCCAGAGTCTCGCGCGTTAACATATAGCCTCCTTATCTAGGTTGGTCTACCGCTCTGACAGCATGCGCTGCGCTGGCGGTTTGTGCTTGTTACTTCCAAAATCTTTGAGGGTCTTTAAATTCCCGCTGCGTAGCGTATACCTTGGGTGAAGAGCGGTAAGCCTAGATTTCCCTCCTCGTATCTGGTTCTCCGCGGATGCTGCTCGGGCAAAACGTGATCCTCGGGATGCGGCATCAGACCAAGGATGGTGCCGGTATCGTTACAAATTCCGGCGATATCGGCGGTGGATCCGTTGGGATTGTCAGGGTAGCTGGGATCGCGGCCGTCCAGTGCTTGATAGGTCAGGGCGATCTGTCCGGCGTCCTGTAATCTGGTCAATGCTACCTCATCGCGCGGGACGAAACGCCCCTCCGCATGCGCTACTGGGCAGGTGATGGGATCGCTCAGGTCGCGCGTGAAGACACAGGGGCTGTCCGGATTGGCGGCCAGCCAGACCCAACGGCACTCGAAGCGATTAGAGACGTTGCGGGTCAGCGTGGCCCGGGCGGGGCCGTCAGGTGGGCCAGGAAGCCAGCCACTCTTCACCAGGGCCTGAAAGCCGTTACAGATACCGATCACCGGTTTACCTTTCGCAACGAAGGCTGCCAGAGCCTCTTCGAAAAGCCAGCGCATATCGATGGCCAGTAGGCGTCCCGCGCCCAACGCGTCGCCGTAGGAGAAGCCACCAGGTAGGACGAGCATCTGATGAGCGTGCAAGTGCGAGGGTTTACCGCGAAGCTGGTTGACGTGCAGTACCACGGGAATACCACCGGCTTGTGCCACAGCAAAGGCGGTATCACCATCACGATTGGTCCCGGTGGCCTGCAAGATCAGTACCCGCGGTCTAGACATCGGCTCAGCCTCTTTACACGATCTCGACCGACTGCCAGACGCGTCGGAGGTCGTCTACATTGGCTTCGAGAACGACCGCGTCTCCCAAGCCGCAAATCCGTAGCGTAGGGCGTTCGATCACACGACCCAGTCGTGCCCAAGGTAGTTTGGTCAGTGCAGCCTCGAAATCGCCCGCTTTGTTAGGAGGCACCTCGACCAGAAAGCGCGTATTGCTTTCGGAGAACAGTGCTGTCGCGTCGTCACGAACGCCGGGACCTCGCACCATCGAAGAAAGCGTGATCTCCAGCCCCAGACGTCCCGCGATGCACATCTCGGCGCTCGTTACCGCCAGGCCGCCCTCAGACAGGTCGTGGAGAGCGCGGATCAGACCGTGCTCGATCGCGTGGTGCAGCGCTCGGAACGTCTGCAGAGCATCGGGTACCGGCGCGGGCGGGAGGCCTTGCAGTCCCCCGTGCAGACGATGGTAGAGTGACCCGCCGAGCTCTGCACGGGTCTCACCGACGAGGTAGATCAAGTTGCCGGCAGCTTTGAGATCCATGGTTGGCGTGGTGCGAACATCCGGCACGATGCCGAGGGATGAAATTAGGAGCGTGGGCGGGATGGTACGCTTGTTGCCGTGCGCGTCAACGAATTCGTTGTTTAGGCTGTCCTTACCAGAGATAAAGGGGGCTGCAAACGCCAGTGCCGCGTCGTAGCATCCTTGTGCCGCACGGACGAGGCTGCCCAGTCGGTCTGGCAAGGCAGGATTGCCCCAACAGAAGTTGTCCAGCAGAGCGACCTTCTCGGGATCCGCTCCCACGCACACAACATTGCGTAGAGCCTCGTCCACGGCGGCCCAGGCCATCGCATATGGATCTATGCGTCCATAATGGGGGTTGATGCCACAGCCCAACGCGAAGCCCTGCATCCCCGACGTCATGAGAGGCTTAAGGACGGCCGCATCGGAGGGGCCATCGTTGACCCGACCCACCAGCGGCTTCACCACCGTGGCTCCCTGAACCTCGTGATCGTATCGCCGGATCACCTCCTCCTTGCTGGCGACATCTGGATGAGCCAGCGCCTGCATCAGCACCGCACACAGGCAAGTTTCCGATCCGATCTGCGGCGCGGGTAGATCCGGCGGATCCCAGACAGCCTCCAAGGTTGTGCGGGGCCATCCCTCGTGCACCAATGCCATCGGTAGGTCAGCCACAATTTGGTCACCGTAGCGTACTCGGAGTTGTTGGTCACCAGTGAAGCGCCCGATGACTGTCCACTCGACATCGTAGATGCGGCATATCTCGCCGAGGCGCTGCAGGTTGGCCTCCGGCACGGCAAGGACCATGCGCTCCTGAGCCTCCGAGAGCCAGATCTCCCAGGGGCGCAGGCCTGGATACTTAAGCGGCACGTTCTGAAGATCTACATCGACTCCTACTTGCTCACCCATCTCCCCAACGGCGGAGGAGAAGCCGCCGGCCCCGCAGTCGGTGATCGCGCTGTAGAGTTCCTCGTTGCGAGCCTGGACGACGGCATCCATCACGGCCTTTTCGGTGATCGGGTCGCCAATCTGGACCACGCTGCCCACAGTGGTCCCGGTCTCGTGGGTCAACTCGGCCGAGGAGAAGGTGGCGCCGTGCAGGCCGTCACGCCCGGTACGACCGCCAAGCACCACGATGACATCACCGGGATGGGGATCCCGCGGGTGCGAGCCGCGAGGCGCGATGCCCACGCATCCACAGTACACGAGAGGATTAGCGACGTAATCGTCCTCATATAGGATGGCGCCGGAGACGGTGGGAATGCCCATCTTGTTGCCGTAGTCCTCAATGCCCGCGACGACTCCGCGCGCTATGCGGCGAGGATGTAGTGTCCCACTGGGTACCTCCACGTTCGGCATATCCAGAGGTGCAAAGCAGAGTACGTCGGTTGCCGCGATGGGACGAGCCGAGACGCCGATGACATCGCGGATCACGCCTCCGACACCGGTGTTGGCGCCACCAAACGGCTCAAGCGCAGACGGATGGTTGTGAGTCTCCACCTTAAACGAAAGCTCATAAGTGGCATCAAAGTCGATGATGCCGGCGTTGTCGACGAAGGCAGAGCGCACCCACGGCTTGGCAACTTGACGTGTGGCCGCTTGTAGATAGGTCTCCAAGAGACCGGGGATCTTCTCCTCACCATCTTTGGGCATCGCCTGGGGCTTGCCCGCACGGGGCATCCCTCCTGTGCAGCGGTAGGTGATCGGCGACTTGAATGTCTTGTGCAGGCAATGCTCGGACCAGGTCTGGGCCAGCGTCTCTAGCTCGACATCGGTCGGGTCGCGGTCCAGCGCCTCAAATGCTTCTTGGATGGCTTGCAGCTCGTCCAGCGAGAGAAAGAGGACCCGCTCGATACTCAGCCGGGTCAGCGCATCATCGCCGAGCCTTCGGATGGGGATCACATCAACCCTGTCGCTCGGTGCCGCGTCAGGTACGAACTCGGGCATCATCTCACCCAGAGTGTAGGTTTGGATCACGTCATTGCAGAGGAGCTCGGTGGCGATCCGATGGCAAGCTTCGGCGGTGATCGATCCCATAAATCGGTAGCGGGTCCCAGTGGTCACCGCCTCCAGTCCTGAGATGCCCAGCAATGCGACGCGATGGTATAGGTGAGTAGCGACGGGATCGGTGACTCCCGGATGAAAACCTACCTCAATGGTCTGTTCCTCTGAGGTTGTAGCCTTCGATACCGTGATTATATCCCAGCGGTAGCCTTCGACGACGGGGTCGGTCAGCAGTTCGGTCGCGATCTGCTCAACGTCTGCAGGAGTCAGTGGGCCACGAAGGAAATAGAGATTACTGACGTCGGTACCGTTCACCGTGTCAATCCCGAGCTGTGTGAGTTGCTCCAGGAGTGCCACTGCTCGCCCGTCGACGCCGCCGCGCCAGAATACCTCTATTCGATAGGTGTTCCTCAAAGTGCCTTCGAATTCTCCAACATAGGGGGCACGTCGTCCTTCCCCTACAATTGGTGGCTGATTCCCTGGTCGAAACCGAAATCAAACATAATCATCGTACTACGTTCCCGGGCGATGTCAAGATTGGTCTGGGGCCCGACCCAGGAAATCTGCCACCTGGCGGATGGCTTGGGCCGTCGACCGCGGGTCCGCCGCATCGAGCCAAATGATGTCACCCGCTGTAGGGCTGAACCACGCATACTGGCGACGGATGAAGTCGTGGGTCTCTAGCTGGATGCGTTCGATGACATCCTCCAGCGTGGCGTTGCCCTCAAAGTAAGGGCGGAACTGGCGGTAGCCTAGTCCCGACATCGCCGGCAGATCCCAGCCGTAGCCGTGGGCAAGCAGATCAGCAACCTCTTGTAGCAGTCCGTCCGCGATCATTGCCTCCACGCGCGCATCGGCACGCGCGTAGAGCGCGGCCCGGTCCATAGTTAGACCGAGTTTGAAGATGCGATATGGTGGCGGGGTGCGGCGCCGCAGCTCTGAGAACGGTTTTCCGGTCTTAAGCGAGACCTCCAGGGCGCGGATGACACGGCGCAGGTTGTGAGGGTGGATGAAGCCCGCTGCATCGGGGTCGATCGCCATCAGCTCCTGCCAGAGCGCTTCAGGATCGCTGCCTGCCTTCTTTTCTAACCTTGCACGCAACTCAGGATCAGCGGGCACTTCAGGCACTTGCCATCCCTGCAGCAGCGCGCGAATGTACTGGCCCGTCCCGCCCACCAATAGTGGTAACTTGCCGCGGGCAGCGATGTCGTTGATGGCGGCACGGGCGAGCTCTAGGAACTGCGCGAGCCCGACGATCTCGTCTGGATTGGCGACATCGACCAGATGATGGGGTACCTCGGCGCGCTCAGCCGCGGTGGGTTTTGCTGTTCCGATATCCATAGCGCGGTAGAGCTGGCGCGAGTCTGCAGAGACGACCTCGCCGTCGAAGACCTTAGCAAGCGCAATGCCCAACGCGGTTTTGCCGACCGCTGTCGGGCCGACGACAGCGATCAGCGGGATCATATCGCATCGTGATTTGATGTAATTCACGTCTGCATTGTAGCGGATGGCAAAGCCACGACAAGGTTCCCTCGACACTGGGCTTCCGCAGTAAAGAGGCGAGGTTCTGCGAGGGGAACAACGGAAACCGGGGTAGAAAGCTGGGTTGAAGGCGTTTTGGGGCGGCGGGGCGCGTGAAAAACCGCAGTAAGTGCGTGGCGGCGGCGGTGAGACGCGCAGTAAGTCGCCCCTCCACGGGAAAACGCGCCCTCGGGTTCCCCGTTTTCGATAGAGATAGGGGCACTTTCGGGTGATATGAGTGGGCCAGAGCGCCGCAAACCGGGTTCGCGGCAGGCGTAAACGGCACAGCCACGGCACTGGCTGCGCAGCGGCGTCGCGCCCGCCTAGGTTAGGATGCGTTGAGGCGGGCCAGCGAGGCTTCGCGGACGAAATGGGCGACGTTGCCCAGTAAGATCAGGATGTCGCCGATGAGAGAGGCTTTGGCGGCGTTGGCCAGACCAGACCAGGGCGCGCGTTTCAGCCGGCGCCGTTCCTGGTCGGCGTTGCCAGGTGCGGCTGCCCAGGGCGTGGTCGCGGGCCAGGCGTACTGAGCCGTCGGGAAGCGTCAGCCCCACGGTGACGGATATGCCCAGAGGGCGCTCGGGGTCGCGGAACG
>PWVB01000156.1 GCA_003562365.1 Anaerolineae bacterium | reverse complement strand
CCTCCATCCCGGCTCCACTTTTTAAAGTGCTGACAGGAGCTGGGCCGTGAGCCCCTGTCTGTTTTTTGCTAATTCTGATGCCTTTTTTGGCCCTTGACAATTACCGGATTCTTAAGGGTGGCTGGGGATACGACTCCATTCTAAGGCGGTGCGGTCTGAAGTCAAGGCACATTTGACGAACCGGGCCGCAGGTGTAGGATATATGAGCCAATAATCATCTATATAGAGGGGGAGCAACGCATGAACTATCGTGACTTCGGACAGACGGGCATCAAGGTGTCGGCGCTGGGCTTTGGCGCGATGCGCCTGCCGACGACGGATCCCGACGACAGAACCCAGATCGACGAGGCGCTGGCAACGCGGATGGTCCGCTACGCCATCGACCACGGGGTCAACTATATCGACACGGCCTATCCCTACCACAGCGGGGAGAGCGAGCGCTTCGTGGGCCGGGTGCTCCAGGACGGCTACCGCGAGAAGGTGCATCTGGCGACGAAGCTGCCGATGTGGTCGATCGAGGCGGAGGGCGATGCCGAGCGCATCCTCAACGAGCAGTTAGAGAAGCTGCAGACGGACCACATAGACTTCTACCTCTTCCACGGGCTGCGAAAGCCGCGCTGGGAGACCGTGCAGGAGTTCGACCTCCTGACGTGGGCCGAGGGTCCGCTGAATGACGGCCGCATTCGCCACCTGGGCTTCTCGTTCCACGACAACACCGAGGTCTTCAAGATGATCGTCGATGCCTATGACGGATGGGACTTCTGTCAAGTCCAGTACAATTATATGGATGTCCAGAATCAGGCGGGGACCGAGGGGGTGAAATACGCCGCCGACAAGGGGCTGGGCGTGATCGTCATGGAGCCGCTGCTGGGCGGGCGGCTGGTGGACCCGCCGGAGCCGGTGCAGGCCATCTGGGACAGCGCACCGACGGTCCAGACGCCGGTGGAGCGGGCACTGCGCTGGCTGTGGGATCAGCCCGAGGTGTCGTTGGTGCTGAGCGGCATGTCGACCATGGCGCACGTGGTGGAAAACGTGGCCCTCGCCGGAATGTACGGCGTCGGCAACATGAGCGAGACCGATCAGGCGCTGATCGCCAGGGCACGGGCCAAGTACGAAGAGCTCTGCCCCATTCCGTGCACAAAGTGTGAGTACTGCCTGCCGTGCGCGGTGGAGCTGAACATTCCGCGGCTGTTTGACACCCTCAACCGCGGGGTGATGTACAATAAGATCGAGGAGGCGCGCGAACGCTACGAGCGGATGGACGAAGCGCAGCGCGCCGCGGCCTGCATCGCGTGCCACGAGTGCGAGGAGAAGTGCCCGCAGTCGATCCCCATCAGCGAATGGATGGTGCACATCGAGGAGATCCTGGGCCGGGGGATGGACGTTGACGCCTGCCTGGCCGAGATGGCAGGATAAGGCGTTACCCATAAGCTCTTGCTGCAGCGCGGGCGCGTCGGCTGACGCGCCCGCGTTGCTCGTCCCCGCCCAACCTCGGACGGGGACGTCCGCGGGCCCACAGCGCAGTCCAGAGTAAGTGTCCACGACGCTCTGTCCTTGCCGTTACCGGCGATCAACCGCGCGGCGGCGGTCCGCTGTGCGTCCGGGATGCCTGCAGCACAACCGCTCAAGCGGCGCTCACGCCTCTGCCGGCGGTCCTCCGTCTGCAGTCAATGTCGATCTCCAATCCAGAGGCCTAGGTCCTGGGGTTTGAATTGCGTTTGACGGAAAAACAGGTCTATCTTGCATCGGTGCGCACGCTACCCGAATAGGACTGAATTCCTATAGGTACCGCAAGCTAGTTGTGATACGATATCAATAAGGTTGGTCCGGCGTTAGCTTTCTAGAAATTGACCGTATCTTCCAGACAGCGCCGGCGTTATACATGGTTAGAAGGCCTGAATGGCCAGGATTGCAAGGTTAGAATACGCCATCCACTGTCTAAGGCAGGCCCTCTCTATATCAGACAGGTACGAAGGGGAGAGAATGCAGCAGATCCTCGTCATCGACGACGACGCCGACATACGCGCTATGCTCCAGAGGCTGCTGAGCGACGAAGGATTCAAGGTGCTCGCGGCACCTGACGGGTTGTCCGGGCTGCGGCTTGCCTATCAAAAGCGCCCCGACGCGGTGATTCTTGATGTCATGATGCCCGAGATGGACGGGTTTGAGACCTGCCGTCGTCTGCGGCAGATGACGGATACGCCGATTATGCTGCTGACGGGTCGGCGCACCGACGTCAATGACATTGTGAAGGGCCTGGAAGCCGGCGCCGATGAGTATATGACAAAGCCTTTCACGACACCGGAGCTGATCAGCAGGCTCAAGGTCTGCCTGCGGCGCTCCGGCAAGGCAGAGGCCGCCCAGGGTCAGTACCTCTTCCCGGCACCGTCGGTGGTCCTGGACTGCGGCAAGCACGAGCTGCGGATCGGGGAGCAGACCATCTACCTTTCGCCCAGCGAGTTCGAGGTTCTGCGCCTGCTGGTGCGGCACGTGGGGCGTCCGTTAAGCACCGACGCCATTCTGGCACAGGTCTGGGGCCCGGAGCAGGTCGGGGACGGCCGGCTGGTGAAGCAGTACATCTACCAGCTGCGCCAGAAGATCGAACCCGACCCAGGGGCGCCGAGGTACATTCACACCATCCGTGGAGAAGGCTATTATTTCGCTGTGACCAAGCCGGACGGACAATAGTGTAGGACTGGGCTTCAACCTGTAATCCAAAGTAATATTCAGCGCAGTGCAAGCAGATGGGAGTGGAGAGATGACAGGCAAGATATTGGTGATCGATGATGATCCCGGCCTGCTCACAATCCTGAAGTTGGGTCTGGAGCGGGACGGTTTTGAGGTTCTGACAGCGTCAAGCGGCGAGGAGGGCCTGCACAAAGCCTACGCGGCGCACCCTGATGCCGTGGTCCTGGACATCATGATGCCGCAGTTGGATGGCTGGACCATCTGCCAGCGGTTGCGCCAGATCTGCGACAGCCCCATCCTGCTGCTGAGCGCACGATCCGGCGCCGAGGACGTGGTGAAGGGATTGTCTCTGGGGGCCGACGACTACCTTGTCAAGCCGTGCACCCTGGAGGAGCTCCGCGCACGGCTCCGTAAGGCCTTGCGGCAGGCCGCTCAAGTGGCGGTCCAGGATACTGAAGCGCAATACGACGACGGTTATCTGCGCGTCGACCCGGCCAAGTCAGCGGTGGTGCGGGAGGGAGAGCAGATCGACCTCACCCCAACAGAGTCCCAGCTGCTAAATTACCTGGTCAGCCACCGGGATCGCATCGTGCCCCACGAGGAGCTCCTGGGCCATGCCTGGGGTCCCCAGTACACCGGTGAGGCGAAGTATCTGAGCGTCTACATCCGCTACCTGAGGCAGAAGATCGAGGACAATCCGTCAGAACCGCGGTACATCCGCACCAAGCACCGGGTCGGATACTACTTTGCGGGGCAACCCGTTCCTTAGCAGTTCTTCAAGGGTTTCTTGACCTTGCTCTGACACTGGCGCCGTATAATGAGGGCGATCTCGGCACGAAGCTGAGTTCATTCACCGCGCAGATGAGGAGCAAGATGGCCAAGCGACCACCTGGATCCAGGAATCCACATCATAGACGCGCCGCGGCCCAGCGACAGGCCGCGGCAACGCTGCTCCTTCTGTTGATCCTGTGCATCGCGCCCCTCGGCCTCACACCGCTGCTGGCACAATCGGAGGACACAGCCGAGACCCCGGCAACGAACCTCTCTCTAAGCGGCGCCGCATCCGATCCCCGGGTCGTTCCTAACCCCGACGGCACGCTGCGGGTCTTCTGGTGGGATCGCTTCGATGGGGTCACTATGGCGGAGGGGCAGCCCGGGGCGTGGTCACCGTCGGTGGCCACGCCCCTCGCGGTGGTGGAGACAACCGACGCCGACACCGACAGATCGGTCCCCATCGCGGCGATGCCCCACATTGCGGGCGACCGCTCCGGTACGGCGCACGCGATCTGGTCGGGATCAACGGATAGAGAGACAGGCGCCTCCCCACTCCTCTACGCCCGGATGGGTGCCAATTCAACGACCTGGTCGACGCCCCGCTCAATGGCATTCTCAGCAGTGGATTTCGCCCTGGCCGAGGATCCCTTCGGGGGCCTGCACCTGGTTTACCTGCGCGATTTGGACACAACGGCGGCGCCGGCTGGCGTCTACTACCGGCAGTCGACAGATAGCGGGGAGACCTGGAGTTCGGCGGTGGCGATCCACACCTCACGTTACTACCGGCTGCTGAACGCCAACGATGCCAGCATAAGCGTGACAGCCGATACCGCAGGAACCATCTTCGGCGCCTGGTACGATCCTAACTTAGGGCACATAGTGCTCAGCAGTTCGACCGATGCCGGAAGCAATTGGGCTGAACCAGTGAGGCTAGGTGACCCTAACACCGGACCGCAACAGGGCCGGCTGGTCCTGTTGGCAGGGGAGAGCGGCGCGCAAGCCTGGTTTCTCTGGGAAGTGGATGGGTTTGGTGCCGGCTGCTCCGTGCGTCAGGCACAGGCCGACGCACTGGTGGACGATGTTGAGTCCAACGCGGAGCTGCTGGAGGGTCCGGCCATCTGTCCGCTCCCCGAACCCGAGAGATTCCTGCCGCTGAACGAGGAGCAGACGCTGCTGGCCGGCGAGGGTAACGGCGGCATCGCCCAGCTGGCTGTCTGGAACGGCGCGCAGTGGTCGGAACCCCTGCGGTTGCGCCTCGACTTCGAGGATCAGCGGAGGCAGGCGCCGGTCTACCTAAGCGATCTGCACACAGGACTGACGGCAGGGGTTGCCGAGGATGAGACCGCTGCCCCTGAGGCTGCTGAGGAGACCGTGTTGGTCTTCGTCGGGACCGATGTGTCCGAGGATGTGTGGGCACTTCTGCGCCCCATAGGACCGCTGGAGGCGGTCTTTGCTTCCCCCCCACCCTGGTCGGTACCGACGGCGATCTCGGACAGCCCGACCGAACCCGGGATGCCCGCCGTGGTGGCGAGCGCAGAGGGGGGTGTGCATGTCCTCTGGTCGGAGCCCGAGTCAGCCACACAGGTGACGCCGGTGCTTTGGTATGCCCGTTGGGAGCAGGAGCGCTGGTCGCGCGCGGTGATCGCGCCGCGCTCGCCTGAGGGCGGAGCCCGGGATCCGGCGCTGGCGCTGGCAGGCGGACACCTGCACGCTGTCTGGAGCGGCGGTCCGTACGGCCAGGTCTGGTACAGTCGCGCCTTCGTCCGGGACGGTGCCTCGGCGGCAAGCTGGCTGGATCCCCAGCCCTTGAGCAGTTCCGCGGCCCGTTCCGACAGCGGTATAGCGAGCAAACCCATCATAGTGGCGGCAGCCGACACCCTCCACGTGGTGTATGCGGTTCCCGTCAATGAGCAGCGCGGCATATATTACGCGCGATCTGACGACAACGGAGAGACATGGGATGCGCCCGTGGCGGTCTTCGACGCCGCCGGTGCGGGCTGGGCCGCTGTGGACCACCCGCGGCTGGCGGTGGACGTAATGGGCGGGTTGCACGTTGTTTGGACCAGGCCGGCGCTCGCGGCGGACGCACCTGCGCAAGGCCTCAGCTACGCGCGCTCGGATGACGGCGGCGAAAGCTGGAGCGCGGCGCTCACGGCGTTCGAGGGAGCTACCGCGTGGCCAGAGGTTAAGGTAAACGGGCTGAATCAGGTCCATCTGCTCTGGCAGGCCGCCGACCGCGGCGTCTGGTGGCAGCGCTGGCTGCCTGATGCCGCCGAGACAGAGAGCGGCACCGATGAGTGGGACGCCTGGTCGCGCGACGCCCAGATTGTCGGGCTGCGGGATGTGGTCGGCCCTGTGGCAGCCTTGGCGGACGGTGACGGCCGGCTGCATCTGGTCGGGACCCGGGCGGGCGACAGCGCGCCTGCGGCACTGGTCCACGTGACGTGGGACGGTGAGGCGTGGGAGCCGCAGGAGACCCTGACATTGGAGGTAGCGCCGGGTGGAGCCGGTCCGGCAGCGGCGCTCCAGCCTGAAGCGGGGCGGCTCGACGTGATATTTGGAGGCCGAGCCCGCACCCTGGAGGCCGCCGCGCCCTCTCAGCTGTGGCACACCAGCCGGGCCGTGGCACCGGCAGCGGCGGTTACGATGGTCGTGCCGGTGGATCCGGTAGCGGCAACGCCGACACCGGAGCCGACGTCGACGCCTGTGGCGACGCCGACGCCGGATTTGAGAACCGGTCCAGCGCCGGTTGCCAACCAGAGCTCTTTGCCCATTCCCGCCTCGCTGCCGCTGGCGGGCGGTCTGGCGGCGCTGATCGTTGCCGGCGGCTTCGGCGCGCGCCTGTTGTGGAGCAGGCGAGAACGGCGGGGAAGAACCGCGGGTAGTGTCACGCAACCGGTAGCGAGAGTCGCACAGACGACGTGGTTAAACCGCACTGTTCAGACGATCAAGGACAGGTCTGATTGGGTCACCAGTGACGTGATTCCAAAGATCAGGCAGACCTTGAGCACAGTGACCAGCAACGTGGCTCTGAAGATCACGCAGACATTCAGCGCAGTGTCCAGCAATGCGGCACCGAAGATCACGCAGACATCCAGCTCAGTGTCGGGCAGTTCGGCACCGAAGATCACGCAGACACTTAGCACGGTGACTAGTCGTGTGGCGTCTACGATCGAGCGGATTTGTGGCACAGTGGTCAGTCAGTTGCTCCTGGCGATCCAGGGGCCATCGGAAACGATGACCATACACACTATGCACATCCCGAGCACAACATTTATCCTAATGGAGGAGAGACCTATGGCCGAAATGGCGCCCCCAGAGACAAAGATTCGCCAGTACATCCTCGAGAACTTCCTTTACACGCGGGACGAGGACAAGCTTAAGAATAGCGATTCGTTCCTCGAGCAGGGAATCGTGGACTCCACGGGCATCCTGGAGTTGCTTATGTTTGTGGAGGAAACCTTCGGGATCGAGGTTGACGACGAGGAGGTCGTTCCCGACAATTTCGACTCCGTAGAGCGCCTGGCGCACTACGTCCAGACCAAGAAGGAAGCGGCCGCCGCCCGTGTTGGTGCATGAATTTCTAGAAGCCAGCGCCAAGCGCACACCGGACAAGTCAGCGCTGCTCTGTGATGGGCAGGCGCTAACCTACGCGCAGGTCGAGGCTG
>PWVB01000472.1 GCA_003562365.1 Anaerolineae bacterium | reverse complement strand
ACGCGGGCCGGATGTCTGGCTTCTACAAGCCGATGTCCACGCCCTTCCCTTCTCCGTGGACAGCGCTTCAGGGGGGGTAGGTGCCTTCGACCTTGTGGTTTGTCACAACAGCTTCCCTCACTTTGTCGACAGACCGGCGGCGCTCGGCGAACTGGCACGAACACTGGTCGCTGAAGGAGAGCTGCTGATCCTCCACGACCTTAGTCGGGCAAGGGTCAATGCCATTCACGGCGGCGCCGGCGGCCCGATAAAGGATCATCTGCTGCCGGCAGGCGAGGAGACGCAGATGCTGTTGATGGAGGCTGGTTTTGCCGAGGTATGGGTGGAGGATGGTGAGGAGGGCTATCGCGCGGGCGGACGCCGGCCTGCGGGCTGAGGGCAGGGAAAAGCCATACCCTCATATGGCCCTGTCTCTTGGCGCACTGCGCCGGCGAGCACTGCTGCTGCCCTGGCAACGGGATCGGACCGCGGATTCCGACATCCGCGGTCCGAGAGTCAGTCTTCAAGGCGCAGCCCGTCCGCCCCTGTCTATGCCAACCTCAACTGCCGGCGCATCAGGGAAGGGGGAAGGGTTCCGCAGCCCAGAATGGCGTCGTGGACTTCGCGCAGCGATGCCTCGGGGTGCGCTTTCCGATAGGCTTCCACCAGCTCGACGATGGCGAGCTTGCCCATCAGGTATGACTGGGGCTGGGTGGGGCTCTGAGTGTAGCGCCGCACCTCGGCCAGGGCATTGGACGGCTCCAGCTGGCACTGCTCCACCAGGAAGTCCACCGCCTCCTGCTCTGTCATACCCTGCGTATGCAGTGAGACATCGAGAATGATGCGTGCCGCGCGCCAGAGTTGATCAGAGAGCCGTCCCAGGCGCTGGACCGGAGCAGCGATGTAGCCCAGCTGCTCCATCAGCTGCTCGCAGTAGAAGGCCCAGCCCTCGGCGAAGAGCGGGCTTAGAAACGAGCCCATCCGCCGGACAATGGTGGGCTGGCGGTTAGCCCAGACGAGCTGGAGGTGATGCCCGGGATAGGCCTCGTGCAGCGCCGTGATGGGGAGCTTAGCCCAGTAGTGTCCTTTTAGCTTTTGCTCCTGCTCCTCGGGTGAGGCGTCAGGATCTACCGGCGTGACCAGAAAGATACCTTCCTGCTTCTCGTCCAGGATCCCGGGCTGCATATAGGCAGCGTAGGGCATAATGGGACGCAGGTAGACAGGTGTCTCGATGATACGCAGGCTCTCGCCTTCGGGAATGGAGACGATGTCGTGGTCGAGGACGTACTGGCGGCTTTCCGCCATCGCCTGCTGATAGGCGTCCAAAAGCGCTCCTGCCGGAGGATGATCAGCTTTGGCAGTCTCCAGAATCTCGCGGGCGGAGCGGTCAGGGTCGATTTCCTGGGCTACCGCCTCCAGCTGATGGCGCGTCTCATGGAAGAGACGCCACCCGGTCTCCAGAAGCTCGTCGGCGTTGTAGGTCACGATGTGTTCCTCTTGCAGCTTCTCATCGAAGAGCTGGCGACCGGCAGCGAAGTCGCCGCTGGCCTGGGGTAGGACCTCCGTCTCGAGGTAGGCAGTATAGGCCTGCAGCGCCGCGGCGGCGGCCTTTCCGCTCTCCGCAAAGTCTGATTGCAGGTCGGGAGCCGCCTGCGCCGCCATCGCGGGCAGCAGCCCCACAAAGAGTCCCGGTGCCTGGCGGGCCTGCTCCAGTGCCGTCTCGGCCCACACCCGCGGCACCTCGGCGGGGATCAGGTTGAGGCACGCCTCCGCCAGGACGCGGGGTACCTCCCTTGTCCGGCCCAGGGCCGACTGCAGCCGCTCGGGCAGCGGGGCGAAGTCCTTTATCAGCAGCAGGAAGACACCACCCAGGGCCTCGTCCAGATAGATGCTGGGATTGCGGCGGTGTCCCTGGACTCTCTCGTAGCTGCGAACGAAAGACGCCAAGATACGGACGAGCAGGGTGTGATCGATTTCGGCATTGTGACTGAAGCCGGCGATGTCCATAGCTTCAAATTCCGACAAGGCGCTCTGGATCGCCTGCTGCTTCTGCACCAGAGCCTCCGGACGGTAGTCGCCCAATCGGTCATCCCAGCGGTGATCGCCCAACTGGGTGGCAGCGACAGGCTCGTGCTCCATCAGGTGCATAAGCCAGTCTTCGGCGCGCTGGTAGAATTTATGTTCGTTGGTCATTTTTGTCGCCTCCTGTGAACCATTGTCAAATCTGGCCGTGGCGAACATTTTAGCAGGCTTGTGGACGGTGCGTATCGGGAGGCGGGACAGGATCCATCCTGGTCACAGCGCTGGCCTATGACCTGGTTACCTGGCTAGGTCCCGATGAGCACGGCGTTATTTCCAGCGAGTTAGGATCGTCTCCCGCCGGAACAGACGGACGGCCAACCACAGTACGCCGACGTTGACCAGCACCAGCACCGCCGTCGCCCAGAGCAGCAGGTTGAGGTTGATGTAGACTCTGCCCATCAGCACCGCCATGCTCAACCCGATGACGGGGACGATGAAAAGCGCCGTGATCTGCTGTGCTGCGCGGGCGTCGTTGAGCCGTGAGGACGCGATGACACCGCAGGCTGTCGAGAGCAGCGCGAAGAGTGGGCCGTGGAGTGCCATACTCAGCGTCCACACCGGACGTACCATATAGGCAACGATGATCGGGCTGGCGACTAAGATCATACCGGCGGCAGTAAGCAGATAGCTCAGCCACGCCAGGACCACGGCCGGCACCACCGCGGCGATGATTTTGCCGGTGAGCAGTTCCGCGGTGGTGATGGGTGTCGCCAACAGCGGCTCTAGGCTGCGGGTCTCCTTCTCACCGATGATGCTGTAGGCAGCAATGTAGACCGGCAACGCCATAGGGATCAAGAGCAGGTAGAACATATACTGATCGTTGATCAGGACCATCGTTCCCGTCTTTGCCCCCAGCTCCGCCAGCTCCGCAGGTAGTGCCATTCCGCTGCTGCCGGTGTTTGGGTCGAAGTCTGCTTCTGGAGTGCGTTGCATCAGCCACGCCGTGCCCAGGATCATGGCCACCAGGATCACCGGAAGCAGTGCCATCATGATCAGCACCATCTTGTTCTTGCCCATGTCGAGCCATTCTTTGGTGATGATCGCCTGGACGCGTGATTCGTTCACGCCGTCACCTCCGTTTCGGGTGCCTCAGATTCGCGCATCAGATCGAAGTAGACCTGCTCCAGCGAGTGTGCCTCGCGCTCCACGAACTGTACCGCTGCGCCGGCTTCTACCAGAGTACGGACCAGGTCGGGGTTGTGTATCTCCGGATCCTCCAGCGCGATCCGCAGCCCGCCTTCAACGGCAGAGACGCTGCTGACGAAGGGCAGTCCGGCGATGGTAGTCTCAAGCCCCGGCGCCGGCTGCTGCAGGCGCACCAGCACCGACTGACCGTAGAGCCCCTGGCGCAGTGCCTGGGGCGTGTCGACCCTGATGAGCCGCTGCCGGATCACACCCCCCCGATCGCAGAGCCGGTCTGCCTCGTTGAGGTTGTGGGTGCAGATGAAGATAGTCCGTCCCCGTCCCTTGAGCGTCTCGATGAAATCGCGCACCACGCGCGCGGCCTCAGGGTCGAGGGCTGAAGTCGGCTCATCCAGGAAGAGCACCAGCGGCTCGTGCAAGAGGGCTCGGGCGATGGCCAGCTTTTGCTGCATTCCTTTTGAGAAGCTGCCCACCGGATCGTGACGCCGCGTCCACAGGTCCAGGAGCGTCAGATAGCGGCGCACCTGACCGTCGACGTCATCGACGCCGTGTAGCTTGGCAAAGAGGCCAAGGTTGTGCTCGGCGTTCAGACGAGGGTAAAGCCCCGGCGTTTCGGTTAGAAGTCCGACGCTGGCGCGCACCGCCTGGCTCTCGGTCCCAATCTGGTGTCCGTTGACCAAGGCGGTTCCCGAGGTAGGGGCGATCAGCGCCGACAGCATACGCATCGTTGTGGTCTTGCCAGCGCCGTTGGGGCCCAGGAAACCGAAAACCTCGCCCTCACGGACTTCTAACGATAGATCGTCCACTGCGAGAAGGCCGTTAAAGCGTTTAGTCAGATTCATCGCTTGGATCATCATAGCACTCCCTGGTGCTTGTTGGATTGCGTCTCAACCGCCGGGCCAGCTACCGTGGTGCACCGGCGGCCTACTGTCTAAGTGTAATCCCAACGGATGTACCTGCCAAATCTGACAAACTGGAGTAGAATACTCGTGCAGAGGGACAGGGAGAGTGGATGGCGACCATCAAAGACGTTGCCGAGCGGGCCGGCGTGGCGCCTATCACCGCTTCACGGGTCATCAACAGCTCGGGCTATGTGAGTGATGAGACCCGCCGGCGGGTTGAGGCGGCGATTAAAGAGCTGGGCTACGTGCCTAACCGCATCGCCCGCAGTCTACGCTCCAAGCAGACCTACACGTTGGCGTTGGTGTTGACCGACATCACGAATCCCTTTTGGACGACGGTAGCGCGGGGTGTGGAGGACGTCGCCAGTGAGGCGGGCTTTAGCGTGATCTTGTGCAATACCGATGAGTCGGAGGGCAAGGAGCACGACTATGTGCGGGTGCTCCTGCAAAAGCAGGCCGACGGCTTTCTACTGGTCCCGGCGCACAGCGCCTCGCGCTCAGTAGCACTGATCCAGGCGCAGCAGGTGCCCCTGGTCGTGCTGGATCGGACGGTGCCGCGCGCTGTGGACACGGTGCGCTCAGATTCCGAGGGCGGAGCCTACCAACTGACCCGCCATCTACTGGTGCAGGGGCACCGATCGATCGCGATGCTCAGCGGCCCCCGCGAGGTCTCTACAGCGATGGACCGGGTCGCGGGATACCGGCGTGCGCTGGATGAGGCGGGCGTCGACGGTGACCTCCGTATGGTCATCTATGGTGCCTTCACGCAGGCCGGAGGTTATGCGATGACGAAGCAGATACTGGCGCTGGATCCACGGCCCACGGCGCTGTTTGCGGCCAACAACTTCATCGCCGTTGGGGCGTTCCGCGCGCTCCGCGAGGCAGAGATGTGTGTGCCCGGGGACGTGGCGTTGGTGGCCTTCGACGATCTGCCCCCTACCTTCCTGATGGACCCCTTTTTGACCGTCGCCGCGCAGCGGGCCTACGAGATGGGCCAGACTGCGACGCAGCTCTTGCTGGGGCGGCTCTCTGGTGCGGATTCGTCGATACCCCGAGAGGTGGTACTTCCGACGGATCTGGTCGTACGTCGATCGAGTCACAGACAATCAACCAAGAATAGGAGCGACATCAATGATCTATCGTGAATTTGGGAAGACCGGCTGGGAGGTCTCGACCATCGGGTTGGGCACGTGGAACATCGGAAATCAGTGGGGCGAGGTCGACGATGTGACGGCCTGGGCGACAGTGCGCCAGGCATTTGATTCGGGTGTGAATCTCTTCGATGTCGCGGAGTCCTACGGCGAACCTAACGGATTGTCGGAGGAGCGGCTGGGTACGGCGCTGGCAGGCATTCGGCACCAAGTTTTCATCGTCAGCAAGATTGGGCACTGGGGTCAGCGTACCGGGCAGGGGGTGCCTAAGACCACCGTTGATATGATCCGGCTCTGCGCGCACGCCTCTCTTCACCGCCTGCGAACCGACTGGCTGGATGTGGAGCTCTGCCACGAGGGTAACATTGAGGATCCCAGCGTCTATCTGGAGGCTTTTGAGATACTCAAGCAGCGGGGCCGCATCCGCGCTTATGGGATCTCGACGGATAGCCTGGAGGTACTCAAGCGCTTCAACGTCAACGGCACCTGCAGCGTTGTGGAGGTCAACTACTCGATGCTGAATCGGGCGCCTGAGGAGGATCTGCTTCCCTACTGTCAGGACCACGGCATCGCCGTGCTGGTGCGCGGCCCGCTGCGCAAGGGCCTCCTCTCGGGTAAGTATGATGAGAAGGCGGTCTTCTCGGACTCGGTGCGGTCGTCCTGGAACGTGGGCGGTGCGCGGCGGGCGCAGTTCGAGGCGGAGGTGGCCCAGGTCGAGCGGCTCCGCGAGCGGTTCGAGTCCGGGCAGGAGATGGTGACGGCCGCGCTGCGCTACGTGATCTCACACCCGGCCTCCCCGATCGCGATTCCCGGCGCGAAGTCGCCAGAGCAGGCGGCGATGAACGCTGCTGCCGGCGACCGGCTCTTCCTGAAAGAGGAATTGGCGGAGATCCGCGACCTGCTCGGCTGAAGGCGGAGGCTTGTTGGTCCTGGGCTCGCACGCTCCCCGGCGGCGAGCCCAGGATCGGGATCGCCTGGAGTCTCGTGCGTAGCCGGCGACCGTTGGTGAGCTTGGCAAACGCGGCCTTTGTCGCGGTTGGCGAGAGCGCGGTCAAGACATCCCAGTCTCGCCGCACGTCCTGAGTGGTGGGTTCATGTCCCTAAGCGTGGATGAGACGTCATCCGCCCCGACCAAGCCCGGAGTCTCAAGGCTGGCTAGAAGAGTGTGCCGGTGGCGTCCATTATGCCGTCGAAGCTGCGCCGCGCCCCCTCAGCCAGCGGACGGCTGCCATCGCCAGGCTTACTATCAGCGCTCCAAAGCTCGCGCCGATGAGAATCCATTTGGCCATCGTGAACCACGGCGTTACGGCGGCGATAGCCGGGGTCGGATTGGGGTAGCGGGCCATCACCACCGATGCCGCGGTGTTCTCCAGATAGTCGAAGAGCACGCCCAGCAGTGGCAGAAGGTTCGCGTGCCGTCCCAAGCCGGCGGCCGGAAAGGCACGTCGGGCAGTCCAGCTGAGGGTCGTCGCCAGGAACGCGCCGTAGACGATGGGCCAAATCAAGTCAAAGGTGAAGCGGGCGCGGATATAGGCCTCTCGTCCCTCCGGACCGTAGGCCTCGGCCATCGCGTAGAGGTCGGCCGGCGTGTAGTAGAATGAGGTGTCCGGCGATGTGGTGGTGCCCGTCTTGGCCTCCGCTTCGGCGGCTTGCCCGGGTAACACCAGCACCGTGAAAAGCAGGAAAGCGGCGATCGCCGCCAGGGTGCTCCAGCCGGTTGAGATTTGCTGGAGCCAACCAGAGAGCTGTCGTAGCATAGCGTTCCTGGTTTACCAAACTGTGCCAACTTGACACGGTTTGGAAGGCTGCCTTTCTGCAGCCATATTTTCACGTTTCGACGCAGATTGCTCCGAAGAGTCTGATATCTGCTCCACGTGCGTTTT
>PWVB01000195.1 GCA_003562365.1 Anaerolineae bacterium | reverse complement strand
GGTACCGGTCTTGGGTTGGTCATCAGCCGCCGCCTGGTTGAGGCCATGGGGGGCACACTGGAGGTGGAATCCGTACCCAACCAAGGCAGTACCTTTGCGTTCACTTTGACGCTACCCTTGGGTGCGGATCGCCGCATAGGTACGGACTGCCCCAAGACCCGGGGGCAGCGGGTGTTGATCGTCGATGACCAGGACAGCGCACGCCAGATCATGCGTGAGCTGTTGCAGCACTGCCATTATTACACCGACGAGGCCGCCAGCGGCGAGGCCGCTCTTGAGTCTGTAGTGGCGGCGGAACTGCGCGGAGAACCGTTTGACTTTATCCTGATGGACTGGTGGATGCCGGGCGGCATGAATGGCAGTGAGACCTGCGAGGCCATTGAGCGCCTGCGCCAGCGGGGTGAGTTAACCCAGACACGACCGCCGATTTTGATGGTCAGCGCCTATGCCCGTGAAGAAATTAACCTGGCTGATGGATTAGTCACTGATTATCTCCCCAAACCCCTGACCGCTTCCTCGCTCTACGATGCGCTGGTACGTGCTGAAGGGGGCGCCAGTCTGCGGCGGACCGTGACGGCCATCGAGATCCCCCAGTTGCAGGGTCGACGCTTACTGGTGGTGGAGGACAATGCCATCAACCAGGAAGTGGCCACGCAACTGCTGGAAAAGACCGGCGCTCAGGTCCGAACGGTAGCAAACGGTGCCGAGGCATTAACCGCAGTCCGTGCCGAGGCTCCGGATCTCATCCTGATGGATCTGCAAATGCCGGTGATGGACGGCTTTGAGGCCACCCGAACCCTGCGCGCCGAGGGCTACAGCGGCCCGATCATCGCCTTATCGGCGGCCGTCATGGACGATGACCGTCGGCGATCACGTGAGGCGGGTGCCAACAGCCACCTGGGCAAACCCATCGACAGCCGGGATCTGTATGCTGCGCTGCTGGATCACCTGGATACTCAAGCCGTGGTGGACTACACTGAATCAGCGACCGACGCGACCACTGCCACACCGCACTGGCCTGCCGAACTACCCGGCTTTGACCTCAAGCGTGGTTTGCACCAACTCGATGGTGAAGAAGCACTATACGCCCGCCTGCTACGGGTTTTTCGCGAGAGTTTGGCACAAGACTACGCCCCAATACTTGAGCACTTGCGTGCTGGGCGTTATGCGGAAGCCCGCCGAATTGCCCACACCCTTAAAGGCGTGGCCGGTACCCTGGCGGCCACCCAACTGCAACAGCTAGCCGAACACATTGACTACACCATCAAACAGGACCAAGCGGTGACCACGGCAGTCATCGACCAACTAGAACAGGCCTTGCTTGAGGCTCAGCAGTCATTAACACAGTTCACGTACACCCCAGAGGCTCGACCCACTGCCTCGGCCGCCGCCGTAACCACCCTACGCCAGTGCTTAGAGGCCAGCGAATTGGTGGAGGAGACCACCCTGCAAGAGGCACTCGGCTTTCTACGTAGTCAGAATCTGGACTGTGACGCACTGGAAAACTTCATCGAACAGATGGCCTTCGACGAGGCCCTGCACTGCCTGGATGCGCTATGGCAAGATGAGGAATAACCGTTCGGACCTACCGAGTTGAAGGCACACATCATGGGGTACTCAGGCGTTGTTAAGGCGACATGGGGAGAACCTATGGCTTTTTGCATGTGAATTAATAATTTTGGAAAAAACTGTGTGCTACAGCGAAAGTTTTTTTACGTTTCCTGTTGATTTTTAAGAACAGCGTCTTCTTGCCAGAACTTATTTTCAATAGATTTTATGAGATTTTATGTTTGACTATACTCTGAAAAACAACCAACCAGTGACTACTGAGGTCATCGACCAACCCTTGCCTGAGACCGCACAGGCCTTGCGATACCTCAACGCACGATAGATAATCACTATCAAGGCACAACATGAGCAATAATGATCCGCGACAGGTCATTCTCGTGGTGGATGATGAACCCACGAACATCCAGGCACTTGGCAACCTGCTCAAGGATGACTACCGCATTCGAGTGGCCAACAGCGGCGAGAAGGCATTGGCCTTGCTCCATAGTAATGTCCACAGCTTGCCTGATTTGATCCTGATGGACATTCAAATGCCGGACATCGACGGCTATGAGGTCTGCCGTCGCCTGAAAGATGACCCCAAAACCAGCTCCATCCCCATCATCTTTGTAACCGCACGCAATGCCACCAGTGACGAGGAGTACGGATTAAACCTTGGCGCAGTAGACTACATTACCAAACCGTTCTCTCCCGCGATTGTCCGTGCACGAGTGAATACCCAGATGCGCCTTAAGCGTAAGACCGACTTACTCGAACAATACGCCCTGCTAGACGGCCTGACCGGAATTCCCAATCGTCGTTACTTCGACGAACGCCTCGACAAGGAGTGGCGACGCTCATTGCGCGATGGATTGCCACTGTCGGTGATTATGCTGGACATTGACCACTTCAAGGGATTCAATGACCATTATGGCCATGGTGCCGGTGATCAGTGTCTGCAAAAGGTCGCCCGGACATTGAGCAATGCCTTGGTACGGGCTGGCGATTGTCTGTGTCGCTATGGTGGCGAGGAATTCATTGCCCTGTTGCCCAACACTGAGGCCAGTGGCACCCGCGAGGTGGCTGAGCACCTGCGTCTCGCCGTCGAGGCTTTGGCCATCCCGCACGACTACTCCAGCGTGGCTTCAGTAGTGACCATCAGCTTGGGCATGGCCACCTTTGACCCGGTTCGCGGCTCGGAAATCGAACCACCCTTGCTCATTGATCGTGCCGATGCCGCGCTGTATGCTGCCAAAAAGGCCGGGCGTAACCAGGTCGGCTGAGAGGTGCACAACTTACCTTGACCTTACTCTAAGGCTATTTCTAGAAATATTTATACCACCCTGACCTGGTCGAGGTCTTCCTGGCCGAGTTACCCAGCATCCTTGCTATTCGCGAGCGCTTTGCTGAATGATACCGACGCTGCCTGCCACTGTCCTCATGCTGACTAGAATTTGAGTACCGTTTATGTTCTTTCCGAAAATCAGCACCATCGCCACCACAAACGTAGTCACCCTGCCACCAACGGCGACCGTGGCCGATGCCATCCATACCATGCGGGACCAAGGCATCCGCGATGTTGTGGTGGTGGAGCCTCAGGGCTACCGCCTCTTTCTCTCGTCGATGCTGCTGACGCTGGAGGTGCGCGGGCTCGATTACCAGACCCCGCTGAGCGAGCTGGATCTGCCCTGGGCCACTGTCCTGGCTCCGGAGACCTCGGTGCTGGATGGGCTGAAGGCGATTCGCAACCACAGTGAGCACATCTGTCTGGAGGATGCGTCCGGCAAACTCTGCGGCATCGTCAGCTACAGCGATCTGGCCGGCAGCCTCGATCCAGAGGTGCTGGCCCAGAGCCAGAGCCTAGGGGAGCTGCTGCGCAGCGTCCATGCATTGACGCTGGCACCGACGGTCACTCTGCGCGAGGCGATGATCCAGATGGCCGATCTCGGCCATGACGCCGTCGTGGTCGTCGAGGATCAGCAACCGCTTGGCCTGCTGTCCCAGCGCGACATCGTCACCCTGCTGGATAGCCGGGCCGCCCCGGAGACCCCGCTCGCCCAGTGCATGACCCAGCCGGTTCTGACCCTCGATGAGGGGGCCAGTGTTTCCGAGGCGCTGGCCTTCTGTCGCCAACGGCGCATCAAGCGTGTGGTGGTGGTCGACGGCGCGGGACGGCTGACCGGGGTCATCAGCCAAAAAGAGCTGGTCAACCTCTACTACAACCATTGGTTCAACCTGCTCAAGGAGCACAAGGGCGAACTCGACCGTCTCAATGCCGAGCTGCTAGAGAAAAACCGCGAGCTGGAGAGCCTGGCCGAGGAGGTGCCCGGGGGGCTGCTGGCCCTCGACGCCGACGGTACCATCACCCGCGTGAGCAAGACGGCCAGCGAGATTCTCGGTCGTGAGCCGAGTCAGCTGCATGGCCAGTCGCTCTTCTCCTTCTTCGCGTGTGCCTACATGGCGGGAAAGAGCGGCCACTACCAGTGCCACCATGACGCGGTGCCGATCCCGCTGCAGCAGTGCCCTCTTCATCAGGCGCTGCAGGCCGAGACCCCCTATCACGGGCGCGAAGTCATGGTACGCAGCGATGGGACCCAACGGGTGGTGGATATCCGCACCCGGCAACTGGGTGAAGCGGGTAGCATCATCCTGCTGTTCCATGATGTCACCGAAGAGGAGCGTACCGAGCAGGGCTTGCTCAAGGAGAATGCGATCTTCACCGGTGGGCCGGTGGTGGTCTTTGTCTGGCGCCCGGAGCCGGGCTGGCCGGTGCATTATGTCTCGCCCAATGTCGAGCAGGTTCTTGGTTACACGGTCGAGGAGCTGACGACGCCCGACTTCCGCTTTGCCGACCTGCTCCACCCGGACGACATAGCAGCCGTCGGCAACGAGGTCACCGCCTACCTGGCTCAGGGCGAGTCGGCCTTCGAGCAGTACTATCGCCTGCGCACCCGCTCCGGCGAGTACCGCTGGTTCTACGACTACACCGTTCCCGAATACGACGATGCGGGGCAGCCCAGCTTGATACGCGGCTATGTGCTCGACCGCACCGATGAGCAGCTGGCCAGGCAGCAGCTCGGCGAGCGGGAGAGTCACTTTCGCACCCTGTTCGAGCTCTATCCCGATCCCACGCTGCTGATTGACCCGGAAACGGGCCTGCCGGTGCAGTTCAACCGACTGGCCCACGAACAGTTGGGCTACAGCGCCGAGGAGTTTGCGGCACTGCGCATCCCCGATTACGAGGCCCAGGAGACACCGGAAGAGATCGGCACGCACATCCAGACCATCCTCGAACAGGGGCGTGACGATTTTGAGATCCGCCACCGCTGCAAGGACGGCACCATTATCGATGTCCGCGTCTCGGTGGTTCTCTTGCCGTTCAAGGAGCAGACCCTCTTCCTGGCAGTCTTTCGCAATATCACTGAGCAGAAACAGGCCCTGCACGACCTGAAGCAGAGTGAGCAACGCTTTTTGGACGTCTCGTTGGCGGCCGGTGAGTACATCTGGGAGGTCGATCCACAGGGGCGCTACAGCATCGTCACCTCACCGGTGGAGCCGCTGCTGGGCCACCCGGTGGAAGAAATCATCGGGTGTTCGCCGTTCGACTTCATGCCGGACGACGAGGCCGAGCGTGTGCGCGGACTGCTCAAGGGCTGGGCCGAGAACAAGAGTTCGTGGCAGGGCCTGGAGCATATCTCGATACGCCCGGATGGCAGCCTGGTTCATCAGCGTGTGAGTGGTCTGCCGATCCTTGACGAAAATGGCGAACTGGTCGGCTTTCGCGGCACCGGCCGCGACATCACTGCCGAGAAACAAGCGCGCGAACAGGCAGAACAGGCGAGACTTCAGGCGGAGCAAGCCAGCCGCAGCAAGAGCGAATTTCTGGCCAACATGAGCCATGAAATCCGCACGCCGATGAATGCGGTGATCGGGCTGAGCCAGTTGCTGGGGCAGACCGAGCTGGACGCCAAACAGCAAGATCAGGTGCGCAAGATCCACCAGTCTTCGCGGATGTTGCTCGGCATCATCAACGACATTCTCGATTTCTCCAAGATCGAGGCCGGCAAACTGGAGCTGGAGGCGCGCGACTTCAGGCTTGATGAGGTGGTCGAGCAGATGGCGACGTTGTTCGGTGAGAAGGCCCATGCCGCCGGGCTGGAGCTGCTCTACGCTATCCAGCCCAGCCTGCCGCGCAGCCTGGTGGGGGACTCCCTACGCCTCTCTCAGGTGCTCGGTAACCTGTTGGGCAACGCCACCAAGTTCACCGAGCGCGGCGGTACCGTCGAGCTGGGCATTCGGGTGGTCGCACCGGTCGCTGAGAATCAGGCCACCCTGCGCTTTCATGTGCGCGACACCGGCATCGGCATGAGCGAGGAACAACTCATCCGCTTGTTTCAGGCCTTCAGTCAGGCTGACACCTCCACAACCCGCCGCTACGGCGGTACCGGTCTTGGGTTGGTCATCAGCCGACGCCTGGTTGAGGCCATGGGGGGCATACTGGAGGTGGAATCTGTACCTAACCAGGGCAGCACCTTTGCGTTCACTCTGACGCTGCCCTTGGGCACGGATCGCCGCACAGGTACGGAGTGCCCCAAGACCCGCGGGCAGCGGGTGTTGATCGTCGATGATCAGGACAGCGCACGCCAGATTATGCGTGAGCTGTTGCAGCACTGCCATTATTACACCGAGGAGGCCGCCAGCGGCGAGGCCGCCATTGAGTCTGTAGTGGCGGCGGAACGGCGTGATGAACCGTTTGACTTTATCCTGATGGACTGGTGGATGCCGGGCGGCATGAATGGCGGCGAGACCTGTGAAGCGCTTGAGCGGCTTCGCCAGAACGGCGAACTGAAGCAGACGCGCCCACCGATCCTGATGGTCAGCGCCTACGCCCGGGAGGAGATCAACCTGCCCGAAGGGTCGACCGCCGACTACCTGGCCAAGCCGCTCACCGCCCCCTCGCTCTATAACGCCCTGGTCCGGGCCGAGGGGGGTGCCGGGTTGGAGCGTAGCCTGCCCGTGGTGGAGATGCCGAACCTGAGTCGCTACCAGCTGCTGCTGGTGGAAGACAACGACATCAATCAACAAGTGGCCATGCTGCTGCTGGAGCAGACCGGTGTCACCGTGCGGCTGGCGGAGAATGGCGCTGAGGCGGTCGAGGCAGTACGTGCCGAGCGTCCGGATCTGGTGCTGATGGATCTGCAGATGCCGGTGATGGACGGCTTCGAGGCGACCCGGACCTTGCGCGCCGAGGGCTATGACGGCCCCATCATCGCCCTCTCGGCGGCCGTAATGGACGACGATCGCCAACGTTCGCGAGAGGCCGGTGCGGACGACCACCTGGGCAAGCCAATCGAGAGCGAAGCACTCTACGCCACACTGGTGCGTTATCTGGCCGCGCGTCAGGCGGTAGCCAACGAGGGGGGCGGCGTTACCGCGTCCGCAGGCCGCTTGCCGGATCAGCTGCCCGGCTTCGATCTTGCGCGTGGCTGTCGCCAGCTGGCAGGCGAAGAGGCGGCCTATATTCGCCTGCTGCGCCGTTTCAGGGAGCAATTGGCGAGCGATTACCGGCTACTGGTCGACCATTTGCGAGCCGACCG
>PWVB01000181.1 GCA_003562365.1 Anaerolineae bacterium | reverse complement strand
GGACCACAGGGAACCGTGGTCGCCCCAAAAGTGGTTGGCTACACCCTTTCTGATGCGTTTTTAGACGCGAAAGTGGGGAATCCATACCCACATTCGGATCAAAACCACCCCGCAGTGGGGGGGGTGACTCACCACGGTTAACTGTGGTGCTACCGCGGGCGGCACGCACGGGAGGATCCTGTGGCTGATGGTTCGACTTGACGCTGTTTACGGTACCAGCGAGCCGGCGGCAAGTCCGTGAGAAACACAATGAAGGGCTCTACTGAAAAAAGGTCGCGAAGTACGAAGAATCTCAGCTTTACCCACTACATATGCCGTTTTTTTGTCTTATAGAACACAATATGTGGGGCGTGCCGCTGACGCGCCTACCTTTTTACAGGGGAGCCAATGAAGAGGATTTCCAGATGGGTAGAGAACCACAGGCGGGCAATCGAGTTCAAGGTGCCAGCCTACCTGCCCTGCCGCATCGGGGCGAATCTGAACTGACCGTACGATAGGAACGCTCGCATGTTCGAACGTGTGCGTTCCAGCGGCACGCCTATGTGGATGCACCAGTGCGGGGACGTCACCGCGATTCTGCCCGACCTGATCGAGATCGGCCTCAACGTCCTGAATATGGTGCAACCGCAAGCCACGGAAGTGCAACTTTTGTCGCGGGAATTCGGCAGCAAGGGGTGTTCAACTCACTGTTCGATCGTCTACAGGAGATACTCCATCTCTGGCCGCAACTCCCAACGGGCGGTTTCCGGAGGGTCGATCCGTCTCGTCCAGGCGGCGAGCAGCTCCGCATCGCTGCGCTTCTCTCCCATCCTGCGCGTTACGTGCTCCGGATCCCAATCCGCAAGCAACTCCTTGATGAGCTCCGTCCGAATAGGCTCGCATGAAGGATCGGCGGCACGGTCACAGAGCTCTTCCGGGTCATCCTTCAGGTTGAAGAGCTGAGGAGGATCGCCGTGGTAGTAGATGAGTTTCCACGCATCGCGCCGTATCATCCGCTGGTAGCAGCCTCCCGGCGGACCGAAGAGATCATCGCAGTACTCGGAGAAAGCCAGATCGTCCCAGGCCGCTGCGCCGCCTTCGGTCAGGAGTTTGAGCATACTCCGGCCCTGGCACCCCGGCAGCGCGGGGGCACCGAGCGCGTCGAGAATAGTGGCGGTACCATCCAGAGCGCTCACAATCCGATCGGACCGCATTCCCGCAGGAATCCGGCCGGGCCAGCGGAAAACGAGCGGCACTTTCACCGATTCCTCGTAGAAGGTGTGTTTCCAGAAGAGCCCGTGCTCTCCGATGCTGTCGCCGTGGTCGGAGGAGTAGACCACGAGCGTTTCCTGGGAAAGCCCGGCGGCATCGAGGGCATCGAGCAGGCGGCCTATCATACCGTCCATGGCGTCGACCAGTCCGTAGTAGGCGGCGCGTGCGCGCGCGACCTCTTCCGGAGGGGTTTCGATAAGGTCTCCGTCCTCCATGCGCCATTTCAGGTGCGGGTGGATACGTTCGACCGACGCCCGCGGTTTCGCCGGTGGAGGGACGATGTCGCGGTACCGCTCGTAGAGCTCCTTGCGGGCCACGTACGGCGGGTGGGGGAGCATGTAGCCTACGGTGAGGCAAAGAGGCTGTGGAGAGCCGCCAGCGGCCCTCTTCCGACCTTCGGTTTCGATGAAACGCACGGCGGCCTCGGTTACGTCCTCGTCATGAACCTGGTAACCGCTGCACCCGGGGCCGCTCGCCTGGAGGCTGATCCTCTGCGGCCCTGCAGTCCCCTGAGGGAGACCACGTCGGGGCCCTTTGCCGCCGGGATAGTTCGGGCTGTGGTCGCCGATCGGCCGCGTCGCATAGCCGTGGAGCTGATCGGGACCGATAGCGTGCATTCTCCCGATGAGCGTCGGCCGGTATCCTGCGGCGCCTAGCGAATGCGCGAGGGTAGGGATCCCGCTGTCAAGAACATGGTCGTTCGTCCACACTTCGTTCCTGTAGGGATGCCGGCAGGTGAGCGTCGACATGCGGGACGGTACGCAGATCGGCGACGGGCAGTATGCGTTCGAGAAGAGCGCACCTTCGGCGGCGAGACGATCGAGGGCAGGAGTTCGGATGACCGAGTCTCCGGCGCAGCCCATGACGTAGGGATTGTGCTGGTCGGAATGGATGTAGAGCAAGCCTTTCTTCATGCGTTCTCCTTCAGCAGGATACATACACTCCCGTGGTGCCAGCGTCGGCAGCGATTGGTGTCTCGCCACCGCGCTTGTCGGTCATGATGGCGTCCATCGCAGAGAGACGCAGCATCAGGGCGCCGCCCTCGACACTGTCGGCCGACGCGTTGACCAGATAGTATAGCCGAAGTTCGGCATAAGTCACTCCAGGGCGATGATATACTGAATAAGGCGCAGCGTTCAGAAACATCCATACGCCATTTAGTACGAAGGAGACCAACATGGGCAAGCAGAAGATCGGGTTCATCGGCGTCGGCATTATGGGTTCGCACATGGCGGGCCACCTCATAGACACCGGCTACGCAGTCACCGCCTTTGATATCAACGCGGCAGCGCTGGACACAGTCGCTGCGAAGGGCGCGACACGGGCAGAGAGCAGCGCCGAAGCGGCTGCCGGTGCGGACGTCGTGATCACTATGGTGCCCGACTCACCGCACGTGGAGGCTGCGGCACTGGGGGCCGGTGGCATCATCGAGGTGGCGAGAGAGGGGATGGTCTACATCGATATGAGCACCATCGCCCCGGCCACCTCTATCCGCGTTGCAGAGGAACTGGGAAAGCTGGGCGTGCGTTGTCTTGACGCACCCGTGAGCGGGGGCGAGGCTGGCGCGATGAAGGCAACGCTTTCCATCATGGTAGGCGGCCCGGCGGACCTCTTTGAGGAGATGCTGCCTCTCCTGAAAGTCATGGGCAAGACGGTCACTCACTGCGGTGAGGCCGGTGCCGGTCAGACGGTGAAGGCATGTAATCAGATCCAGGTGGCGCTCAACCTCGTGGGCATGGCCGAGTCATTCGTGCTGGGGGCAAAGGCCGGCGTGGATCCACAGATCATCCTCCGGGTACTGAGCGGCGGCTATGCGCAGACGCGGGTCATGGACGTGCGCGGTCCCAAGGTGGTGAAGGGTGAGTTCGAGCCCGGCTTCAAGAGCCGGTTCCACTACAAGGACCTGGGGATCATCATGGAGACCGCAAAGAACCTCAAAGTTTCGCTGCCCGCCAGCGCCTTGGCGACGCAACTCTTCTCCAGTCTCCTGGCGAACGGGTGCGGAGATCTGGACCACTCGGCGGTGATTAAGGCGATCGAGATGCTGAGCAACGTGCAGACGGCGGGGTAGACCTGACATAGCGGTGAGCAGCACGGCCACGGCACGTGACATAGCAGGGTGAAAGTGCGCTTATCCGTTAGATGACCCCTCAGAAAGTATCTTATACGAGGAGAAAACGATGATGAAGGCTGTAAGATACCACGACTACGGCAGCCCCGTGGTGCTCTGTTACGAGGACGCCCCGACTCCGGAGCCGGGACCGCGCGAGGTCCGCGTCCACGTTCACGCGGCGGGGGTGAATCCCGCCGACCGGCAGATACGCGCGGGTCTGCGGTTCCGGCTGGAGAAACCCTTCGCGTTCATCCCCGGCTGCGAAGTCTCCGGCATCGTCGAGAAGCGTGGGGCCGAAGTAACGGACCTCGCGGTGGGCGATGAGGTCTACGGCATGCTTGGCAAATTCGGGGGCGGATACGCGGAGTTTGTCGTTGAAGCCGGGGACAAGCTCGGTCGGAAGCCCGCGTCTCTGGAGCATGTGCAGGCGGCCGCCCTGCCGGTCGCCGCGCTGACCGCCTGGGATGCCCTGTTCGAGGTCGGGGGCCTGGCTGCCGGGCAGCAGGTGCTCATTCACGCGGCCGGCGGCGGTGTCGGGCACATTGCCGTTCAGTTGGCGAAGTGGCGGGGCGCGCAGGTGATCGGCACGGCGTCGGCAGGCAATGAAGCGTTTCTCCGGGAGCTCGGTGTCGATACGTTCATCAACTATCGGACCACCGCGTTCGAGTCCGTCGCACGGGAGGTGGATGTGGTGATCGACGCGATCCCCAGGGAGGCCGACGATGCGACCGATGTGCTCGCGCGGGAGACCATGGCCCGTTCCTGGGCGGTGCTCAAGGATGGCGGGATTCAGGTCTCGATCTGCGCCAACCCGACGCCTCATCCTGACGCTGTCGCGCGGGGATTGCGCGGCGCGTACGCAGGCGCTCAGCCTGACAATGATGTCTTGAATCGGGTTGCAGAACTGGTCGACGAAGGAAAGCTGAGGCCCGATGTGGGCACGATCCTGCCTCTGAGGGAAGCCCGGCGGGCTCATGAGCTTATTCAGACAGGTCATACCCGGGGCAAGATTGTTCTCCAAGTGTCGGGGTCTCGTGGAGAAGCATCGCGATAGCGTTTCAGCCATGGTGGGGTTCGGCGACGTCAGAGGCTATTAGCATCTAGAATGCGTGCGCCGCGCCCCGCCTGATGTGCTCTTTGACCTGCTCGAGCGAAGGCAGGGCAGCCTCTTCCAGTATTTTGGACACCGGCGGCGGCACGTCGACCCCGGTGACGTGGCCCACCGGACAGTCCAGGTAGTCAAAGAAGCGCATCTGGATCTCGTCGGCGATGCGACCGCCCAGGGTCAGGCTGCGTGGACCCTGTTCGGCGACGAGCACGCTCCCCGTCCTGCGCACGGAATCGCCGATTGTCTGCCAGTCCATGCCCGTATAGTCCAGGGTACGCAGGTCAATGACCTCGGCCTCGATCCCCTCCTGTGCCAGCGCCTCTGCGGCCTGCAGGCACTGGCCAACGCCGGTCAAATAGGTCAACACGGTGACGTCCGTGCCCGGACGAACGACCTTGGCCTTGCCATAGGGACAACAGTAGTCGAGCGTATCCGCCGGCACCTGCCCCTTCTCAGCGTACAACATGCCGTGCTCGACGATCAGGACCGGATCGGAGAAACGCATCGCCGTGTTGAACAGGCCGACATAGTCAAAGGCATTGGACGGAGCGACGATCCGCCACCCGCCAAAGAGCGCAAAAAAAGCGCTGGGGTCCATCGAGTGCTGCCCGCCATAGCCAAAGCCCATCGCCACGCGCGTGCGCACGACGATCGGAAAACAGACCTGCCCTCCATACATGTGGCGCAGCTTGCCGATCTGGTTGAACAACTGGTCAGAGGCCATGAGCGCAAAGTCGGGAAACATGATCTCGACGACCGGTCGTAGACCTACAGCCGCCAGCCCGCCAGCCATGCCAACAAATCCCGTCTCTGAAATCGGCGTATTGAACAGTCGCTCGGGATAGACCTCTTTGATGCCGCGCGTGGCGGCATAGGCGCCCCCGTTCAGATTGGCGACCTCTTCGCCCAGGACGACGACCCGCGCATCGCGTTCCATGCTGCGCAGCGTGACCGCCGCAATGGCCTGCACGTAGGTCATGTCGCTAAACGACGCGACATCCTGCGGTTCCAGAAACTGGGCTCCCTCAAACACATCGTCCGGGCACCGTAGATCCTCCGCCACCGACCGGACAGAGGGCCACTTTTCGACGGGGATGGTTCTCTTGTCCCCTGTTTGGACGGTGCAGTGCTGTACGGCGCGGTCGACGGCTTCCTGCGCAACGCGGCGCAGCCGGGCATCGTCTTCCTCGGTAATCACACCCAGGCGAACCAGTTTCTTTGGATACGCGGAGATCGGATCCTGTTCCTGCCACGCTTTCTCCTCGGCCTTAGTCCTATAGCCAAAGGCGCTGCCGGGCACGCCGCCCCCGTGGTGGTAGTAGCGGTAGGTCTTAGCCTCGATCAGGTAGGGAAACGGCTCCTGCCGCATCCTGTCCACGGCATCACGCACGGCGACGTACACACCGACCGGGTCCATGCCATCGACAATCAAACTGTCAAACCCATAGCCTATGCTGCGCTGGGCCAGGTCCTGGACATTAGAGGACTCGCCGGTGCACGTACCGACGGCATAGAGGTTGTTCTCGACCAGGTAAAGCACGGGCACGCGCCACAACGCGGCCATGTTGGGGACTTCGTGAAAACAGCCCTGGTTGATGGCCCCATCGCCAAAGAACGAGACGATGACCTGTCCAGTACCCTGGATGCGCTGTGCCCAGGCGGCGCCGGTGGCGATGGGAATGCCGCCGCCGACGATGGCATTGCTGCCCAGGTTGCCGGACGCAGCGTCATAGAGGTGCATCGAGCCCCCGCGCCCACCGCACCATCCCTGCGCCAGGCCCATGATCTCGGCCAAGGTCCGGTCTATGGCCCGCTGCATGTCGTGCGTTACGCCATCCCGCAGCGGCCGGTGGCCCTGCGGCGCATAGTAGGCCAACGCTTTGGACAGGAAATGCCCGTGCGCGCGGTGCGTCGAGGCGATCATGTCCGGCCTGTCCAGGACAACCGCCACCGCCGCAGCGACGGCTTCCTGCCCGATACTGGCGTGTACCGGCCCGTGGATCAGCTTCTCGTCCTTGAGCTTGAGCAACTCGATCTCGAACGCCCGGATCGTGTACAAGTAAAAGAGCATGTCGATCAGGTCATGCCCCAGCCGACTGGGGGCGTGCTCGATCGCCAGCAGGTCGTCGTCCGAGACCTCCAGTCGGTGGCAAGTAGCAGGTGCGGGTTGTGCAATCAGCTTGGGCATTGTCCTTCACTCCCTCACAATCTCTCGAATTTCACAGACCTCGTATTCGGCACCACGAAAGTAGGCGACAAACACGTTGGGGCGGATCTCGACCGGTTCGCCGAGAAACTCGACACCGCGATCGACCAGGTAACGGTACGTCTCCCAGAAATCCTCGACCATAAACCCGATGTGGGTTAGCCCATAGTCGCTCTGCTGAGCGTCTGGCCTGGGCACGCGCCCCTTGGGGTGACTGTAATCAAAGAGTTCAACGACCGAGTCCTGGAGCTTCATGTGCACGATGCGCACCCGGGTGCCGGGAACGCCAATCAAGCGCCCCATTTCCTCCCCAAACTCGCGATCGAACACTTTTTCCATACCGATGACATCACGGTAAAAGGCAATTACCTTTTCCATATCCCGCACGCTCAGTGCGACGTGATCTGCTCGCGTAAACACTAGGCTTCCTGGTTTACCAAACTGTGCCAACTTGACACGGTTTGGAAGGCTGCCTTTCTTCAGCCATATTTTCACGTTTCGACGCAGATTGCTCCGAAGAGTCTGATATCTGCTCCCCGGGCGTTT
>PWVB01000260.1 GCA_003562365.1 Anaerolineae bacterium | reverse complement strand
GCCAGCCGTTATGATGACTTTCGCTCACGGGGTGTTGAGGTGCTCGCCATCAGCGTGGATTCGCCCCAAGTGCACAAGGCGTGGCAAGAGCATGAGCTATCCAAGATGGTGGAGGGCGGGCTACCCTACCCTATGTTGAGCGATCGCGGCGGCAGAATTGGCGAGCAGTACCTGGTCTATGACCAGGAGGAGGGTGTCGATATTCGGGGGTTCTTTGTCATTGATCCCGATGGCGTGCTCCAGGTCGCCGAAGTACTGAACGCTTCTATCGGTCGGGATGTGGAGGAGATGCTGCGACTGTTGCAGGGCGCACAATACGTCTACGCTCGGCGGGGAGAGGCGCTGCCGGCCTGCTGGCATCCGGGTGACCAAACGCTGAAACCGGGCGAGGCGTTGATCGGGAAGGTTTGGGCAACCTGGAAAAAGTGATCGTCCTGAGAGGCGGCAGGTCCCATGTCCTCTTCCGTCTGGTGAAGTGGCCCAGCCTGGACAGGCTGCGGTGAAATAGCCTAACACAGGATGCCAGAACTTCCCGAAGTTGAGACGCTCGCCCGCAAGCTGCGGCCGGATCTGATTGGAAAGAGGATCATCACGGTTGAGGTCCTGTGGCCCCGGACCGTCGACCGACCCGCACCGGCCCGCTTTTGCCAGGAGCTGAAGGGCGCCAGCTTCACCGATGTTAGCCGGCGCGGGAAGTACTTGCTGATGTCTTTGGATATTGGCAAGGTGCTGCTGGTCCATCTGCGGATGAGCGGGCGATTCACCATCTGTCCTCCTGGGGAGGCCCTCCCCGACAGCCGGCACAGTCGGGTAATCTTCGAGCTGGCGGGGGCGACACGGCTGATCTATGTCGATCCCCGTAAGTTTGGACGATTCTACCTCGTCAGAGATGCAGAGGAGATCGTCGAAGGCTTGGGACCCGAGCCGTTAGCCGCCGGCTTCACGGTCCCGGATCTGAAGGCACGGCTTTCGGAGCGCCGGGGTGAGATCAAGCGTCTGCTTCTAGACCAACACTTTGTGGCTGGGTTGGGCAACATCTATGCCAGTGAAGTCCTCTGGCAGGCACGAATCCACCCGGCGCGCGGAGCAGACACGCTCTCACCAGAGGCCTGCAACCGGCTTCATCACGCCATAGTTCACGTTCTCCGGCAGGCTATTCGACACGGAGGAACCAGCCTGGATGACCGACAGTACGTCTACCCCGACGGGGGACTGGGGGCGCATCAACGCCACCTAGCAGTCTATGATCGGGCCGAGGCGCCGTGCCTCCGTTGCGGAAAGCCAGTGGCGCGGATGGTACAGGGACAGCGGGCCACCTATTACTGCCCGATCTGCCAACCCTTGATGACAGAGGATAAAGGAGCTGATGGATGAAGACCACAACGCTGATTATAACCGGCATGACCTGCCAGATGTGCGTCAAGCACGTGACCCGCGCGCTGGAGGATTTGACGGGTGTCTCTGAGGTCCAGGTGGAGCTGGAGCCCGGCACCGCCGTTGTGACCTACGATTCCAACACCGTCGGAATGCAGGCCTTCGAGAACGCGGTGTCTGAGGCAGGCTACCAGATCACGGGCTCCGCCTGAGCCGCACCGAGACGTGAGCGGGGACGCAGCCTGGCCTCTCGATCAGAGATCGATGCCAGGCTGCTGTTTGATGCCTTCACGAGACAATGTCGCAGCGATTTCGGCCAGCGCCTGGCCTGTCTCGGGGTGGACGTAGTAGGGCGCTAGATCGGCCAGCGGCACCGCCATATGAGCATACACCAGGAGGTCTGGGTCCGGGATATGGCGTGGACCCAGATCCAGCACCGCGTAGTTAAAAAGAGCTATATCCAAATCGATGGTCCGCGGCGCGTTCTTGTCCTCCGTCCGCACGCGTCCCAGCGCCTCTTCGATAGGCAGTAATACCTGCGTCTTCAACTCAGCTGCGGACAGCTGAGTATGGATCAAAGTTGCGCCGTTTTGAAAGACAGTCGAATCGGTAGTGCCCACCGGCGCTGTCTCATAGATCGGCGACGTCGCCACTACCGTGACGCGCTCCTTCAGCAGGGCTACCGCCGCAGGCAGGTTCTTCAAAGGATCGATATTCGAGCCCAGCAGAACAAAGGCCCGGTTGGGTCGAGCCGCCAGATCAGCCTGTGTGCGCAGGATCTCGACCCCCACCGAACGGGCGAAGCGGAGGGCTCCAGGCTTCTCAACCAGCACCCGCGCAGCCTCAACCCTGGGGTCGGCCAGGCAGAGCAAGATGATCTCATCGGCCAGCCGCTCCACCAAGTAAAAGCGCGAGTTCTCCACCATGCGGATCACCCGCTTGGTAATCGTGCGGTAGTTGACCGCATCTTCGATAGCGTCGGAGGCACCGGCAGCTCGAGTGTCGGCGTTAAGGGTGATGGACATCAACACATCCTGGCGATTCGCTCGCTCCTCCGGGTTGATCCCGATCACCGCGCGCAGCAGGAGGTCCTTGATGTGAATCTGATCCGTCATAGACAGTCCTCTTTGCCGGCCGCTCAGAAATCCACGGCGGTGCGGTCGATGTGCTCGAAGAACTCTGTCCGGATCGCGTGATCGGTCTTGAATTCGCCCAGCATTGCGCTGGTGCTCATACGGGCATTGGCCTTCTTGACGCCGCGCATCGCGGCGCACATATGCAACCCCTGCACCACCACAGCCACCCCTCGTGGGTGCAGCGTCTCGTCCAGGAACTCGTCGATCTGCTGGGTCATACGCTCCTGGACCTGCAGCCGCCGAGCATACATCTCGACAATGCGCGGTATCTTGCTCAGCCCGATCACTTTGTCCTTGGGAATGTAAGCCACGTGCGCCCTCCCTATGAAGGGCAGCAGATGATGCTCGCAGAGGCTGTAGAAATCGATATCTCGCACCACCACCATCTCATTATACTGGACCTCAAAGAGCGCGTCGTTGATCAAGCGCACCGGATCGACCCGATAGCCCGCGGTCAACTCATCAAACATCCGCGAGACGCGCCCCGGGGTCCGGAGCAGTCCCTCGCGCTCAGGGTCCTCCCCGATAGCCTCCAGGATCATCGTGACGGCACATTCAATGTCGTCACTGCACTCCGCCTCGCGAATATCCAGAAGATCATTGCGGAACACATCGTAGTAACTCGGGCTGATCTCAAGTCGTTCATCCATAGCCATCCCCCTTGTGAACACAGGTATTCAACTTCTTCAAACGCCGAAAGTATATCACGGCGACACAGTTTTGTCAATATATTGAACATATTTTTTAGATTTATCCGTCGATATCAGTGCAGCCTTACCCGACTGGCGCCTGCCCCCCTTGCAGGCCAGGCCGCACCGCCGTCCAGCCCCACCGTCGAAGGTCGAAGGTCAGGAGGCACTGAGGGATTGACGGGCTTCGCCGCGGGTCACACCACGCATCGTCAATGCCGCCAGGACGAAGAAAATCACCGGCACGAGTAGAACCAAGCCGTAGTTCTCATAGCGTTCGATAAGGAACCCATTTAAGATCGGCCCCGTAATCGCCGCCAGCTGGGATGCCAGATAATAGAGACCGGTGAACGTGCCGATGTTGGCATCGTTGTCGGAGGTATCAATCACCATAGGTAAGCTGTTGATGTTTACCAGACTCCAGGCGACGCCCCCCAGAGCCAGCGCCCCGCCGATGACTAAGATGTTCGGCACCAGGTAGCCGATCAGCAGTAGGGCGGCGAAGATCAGCAACCCCGTGGTGATGGTCCGCCGTCGCCCGACCTTAGCCGCGATGTAACCGCTGGGGATGGCAAAGGCGATAAAGGTGATATAGGAGACGCTGGAGAGCAGGGCAGCCTGGTTTTCGGCGATCCCGAGGATGTTGACCCCATAGGAGGTAAAGAACGTCTCAATGGCATTGTAGCCCACAAACCAGAAGAAGATCGAAAGCATCAACATTAACAGGCTCTGCCGGGCAGCTGGGCTGACCCGCCGTATTCCCCGGAGCGCGCCTAACGCCTCCTCCTCTTCGCGGGCCTCTCCCACCTCACCCAGATGCCGCGGCTCTTTAACAAAGAAGAACAACACCACCACAGCCGCCGTCATCAACACACCGCTGACGATGAAGGGGAGCGTGATGTTGACGGCGTAGAGGAATGCACCCACCAACGTGATGATGACGCCCCCTAGCCCACCCATCAGATTGATGATGCCGTTGGCCTGGCTGCGCAGCGGCGACGGCGTCAGATCGGGCATCAGCGAGATCACGGGCGTGCGGAACCCCGCCATAGCGGTGATGAAGATCCCCACCACGATGATGAAGAGAGCCAGTGGCTGACGCAGTTGAGCAGTGATGCCGCTGAGCTCTGTAGGGATAGGACGTACGATGAAGGGGATCAGCACAAAGGCGATAATGGCAATGGGCGCCAGTGTAACAATAAACGGCTTCCGGCGTCCTCCCAGCTTCGGTGCCCAGATACGATCGCTCCACAGCCCGATAAGCGGCAGGAGGAAGAGCGCTACGATGTTGTCCAGCGTCATAATAAAGCCAGTAAGGCCCGGTCCCAGTCCAAAGCCATTGACTCGCGCCGTTGTGCCCAAGTCAAAGAGGGGATTACCTGATTGGAGAAAGATCGGAACATAATCGTTGTAGAGTTTCCACATCACGCTGGTTCCAAAGAAACCGAGGCCGATCAGGAAGGTAGCCTTGTAGTCAAGTTTGAAGCTCGATGATCCATCGGTCATAGCAAAGACTCCTCGTCTGCTTGGATGAAGACACGAACGCTGCCGATCTCTTTATATCAGCAGAAGTGCGGCACAGCAAGCCTCAGCTGGCCTCCATGATGGTGCTAGTCTGACTCTCTGCCGGGCTTCCAGGCCGTGATCAAGGCAAGACGCAGATCGGTGTCAAACACAGGCGCCGTTTCCAGGTCCTGGACAGCGTCCAGAGCCGCGTGGATGCGCGCCAGCCCGGCAGCATACGCGGTGTCACTCAGCAGCGCGAGCTGCGAGCACGCCCCCTTTTCCAGGAACGGATCCTCCAGCACCTGACGTCCCGTCCGGTGTTCGTCGATCTCAACCACGAGACGGCAGTCACGGCGCACGAATTGCGCCCCCTTAAGGCAACGCAGCAGCGTGGGCCAGCTGGGAAACCGACAGAGATCAGAAGCATAGGTCCCGGCAAAGTAATCGTAGAGATACCAACCGGCCCGACGTCCGTGAGGATCTGTACTCACGATGGCGATAAGACCGCCCGGGCGCAGCAGACGATAAGCCTCGCCCAGAAATGCTCGGGGTCGATCGAAATGGTGAAGCGCGTTGACGCAGAAAACGAGATCCACAGATTCGGCCCGGCAGGGCAGCTGCTCAGCGATCCCCTGCACAAACGCGAGCGATGGCGCTCGCGCCCGCGCCTGATGTAACATCCCGGCGGAACGATCAATACCCACCACCGACGGCACCTGGTCGGCCAGCTGGATCAGCCAGTGACCGGTGCCGCATCCCACCTCCAGCACCCGGCAGGTCCCGATCCGCTGCGCCAGATCAGCCAGAGCACTACCCACCGCCGCCATCGTATCGGCAACATAGCGCCGGTCATACGTTGAAGCAATCGCATCGTAGTCTACGTGCATGCCATCAGACATCAGTCATCCTCAGGTTCGATACTCGGGGTCCCCGGGGGGCGACGGCAGTCCGAACCGCAGCCTTAGGGCTCGTAAAGGCATACCTTCCCGCGCGATTGCAGCTTGGCCCATCCCGCACGCTATCTTCGCGTTTAAGGTCTGCGAGCCTTAAGCACGTTTAGCGGCTTAGCCTCGCGACGTTGGTCGCACGCTCGGGAAGCTTTTGATTAACAGACCCTTAATGCCTGATCGACACCGATGTGCCGATCTCAACCCAGTCATAGAGCAACCTGGCCTCCTGTGTACCAAGCACGACACACCCGTAGGAGACCGGGCTCCCGAGATAGCCCGCCCAGAGGATTTGACCGTTGGGCAGCTCTGGCAGGGCGTGGATACCGTTTTCGGTGGATCCGGCCCAGTAGATGCCTAGCCAATATGGCATCCAGATGTTCCAAGTCGACCCGTAGGCCCGCGGGATCTTGCTCTGAATCCGGAACTCACCGGCACGGGTATAGTAGGGGGCAGCACCGGTGGACGCGACAAACGAGTAGATCAACTGATCGCCCTCGTAGGCGTAGAGATGCTGCTGCGAAAGGCTTACCACGACAAGCTTCCCCACACCCGTCGGGGCCGGCGCGGACCCCTGCAGGCGCAGTACCTGCCCCACGTAGATCTGAGAGGGGTTCGTGATCCCATTCAGCCGGGAGATAGCTGCCACTGTCGACCCAAACCGTGCTGCGATCTGCGTCAGGGTATCACCGCGACGAACCGTGTAGGTCTCCGGAGGGGTCACTGTCTCCGGCGCCGGGGTCGGCGCCACGGTTGCGACCGGCACCTCGGAGGTTGGCGTCTCCTCTGGCGGCGGCGTTGGAGCCGGCGCGGACACTGATTCGGAGGCCTCGCCACCGGGAATAGCCAACTCGTGTCCGGCGTAGATCGCGCTCCAACTGGACAGACCGTTTTCCCGCATAAGAGCCCATGTCGAGATCCCGAAGCGTGCGGCGATGGCGCGCAGCGTGTCATCCCACTGAACGATATAGGATCGCGCGTCCAGATCTGGCATGGCCGGTGTCGGAACCGGTATCGGCTCGCCCGGAGTCTCCGCGTCAGGCGGCGTTAGAGGCGCAGGAGGCGGTTCGAGGTTGGTCGCTCCCGGAACGACCAACTGCTGTCCAACGTAGATGTAGACCGACTCCATCTGGTTGGCCGTCCGTATTGCATCCACCGTCGTGCCGTAGTAGAGGGCGATGCGAAAGAGGTTCTCCCCGGGCCGCACCGTATGGGTCACTGTTGTCTGCGCCGCAACTGACGGCGCAACGCCCAACCCCAGCACCAGCAAGCATAGCAAGACCCTGAGAAGCTGATCTTTCATAGTGCCTCCTCTGGCCATGGTACTGTCCTCAACGGGTGGCGCAAGCAATCGGGCGATCAAAGGTCCGCGCTACTTGTCCCACGGCCGATTTTGACTCCAACATCACGCTCCCGGCGGTGACGTGGCGGTCGGCAGCCACCCGCAGCGCTCGGGTTGTGATGCGGTTTCCCGCTCCTTGAGACAGTGGGCTGCGCCCAGCATCGTACAGGCTGTCCTCCCCAGGGCGATCCGGTATAGTGAAAGCAAAGAGCGAGGTCGCCTGATTCTGTAGCAGCAACCCAAGCATCAACGGCTCGCGGATCTACAGTGCCAGCGACGGCGGCG
>PWVB01000506.1 GCA_003562365.1 Anaerolineae bacterium | reverse complement strand
TACAGTGCGAACTTACGGTGCCAGATGATTCGCCCATCCAACTCTTGCCTACCGAGTATAGAGACACTTGCTGGTCGACAACAAGAAATTTAGAAAGCCTGCGTTTCCGGTTTTATGACAGTCCCTATGGGGTGGCTGCTGTTCGTTCGGTCAGGCCTGATTGTTAATAGGTACCGTGGGTGTTCGGACTACCTAGTTTTTAGTCACGCGCAATCCGCCGATCGTAGCATGGAGGGGCGCTCGTCAGTCTGGCGAGTCGCGCCTTCGTGCCACGGCGTGGTTTACCGCAGCGAGACTCAACTTACTTGCGTAAGTGCGAGCTCAGCGACCTCGTCGACGACGCCTGCATACTCTCGGGCGCGGGGGCTTACGCTCGTTCCGCGAATGACTCGGCCGCGAATTCCGTGGAAAATCGCAGCTAACCTGAATAAACTGAAAGCCACGTAGAAGTCGAGCTGCTCGATTTTTTTCCGGCCTGTCAGTTCGCAATACCAAGCCACGTACTCGGCCTCGGTCGGCAAGCCGTGAGCTACAAAATCCGTTCCGAGCATGCCGGTGACGCCCAGTGTAGGCATGCGATAGGGCAGCAGGTGGTAACCGAGGTCGGCAAGCGGATGGCCGAGTGTCGAAAGCTCCCAGTCGAGTACGGCCACCACCCGCGGCTCTCTCGGGTGAAAAATCAGGTTGTCGCAGCGGTAATCACCGTGAACGATCGAAACCTCATCACCAGACGGTATGTTGTCCGGCAGCCATGCGATGAGCGTCTCCATCGCGGGTACCCGGCCGGTATCAGCGGACTCATGGTACTGGCGCGTCCAGCGTTGGATCTGTCGCTGAAAGTAGTTTCCCGGACGCCCGTAGTCGCCGAGTCCAAGCGCCCGGTAATCGGCCGAATGCAGACCGGCCAGCACCGCTATCATTGAGTGGTAGCAGCACCGTCGCTGCTCCAGGGGGACTTCCGGCAGGCGCGCGTCCCAGATATTGCGTCCGATAACAAGATCCATGATGTAGAAGGGTGTACCGATCACCTCCTGGTCATCGCAGTAGAGATGGACGCCGGGCACCGGAACGGCGTTATCGCGTCCTAGCGCGGACAGCACTCTGAACTCTCTGTCCACCGCATGGGCCGAAGCGATCAGCGGCCCCGGAGGCTGCCGGCGCAGCACGAAACTCCGTTCCCGAGAGTCGATCCGGTAGGTGGGGTTGGACTGTCCGCCGGCGAATCTCCTGACACTGAGCGGTGGCACCAGCCCAGGGACGCGACCCTCAAGATAGGCGGCCAGCCCGCCTTCGTCGATAGCTAACCCTCGGGCGAAATGAGTTTCCGTAGAATCGTTCATGGTGCCCCTGCGTCATTTGCCAAATGATAGCCATGAGCATACTATTTTGTTGACAACAAGTAAGTACGTGGGGGGCGTATGGGGGTTCAACGAGACCAGGTGTATTCGTCGTGTGATGAAAGCCGTCGCGCCGATAGTAATTCCCAGGCAACACGTGGTCGGTCGTGACGGCGTTCGATAGTGGCTGCCGGGAGGGCGGAAAGGGTCCTCTTGCCGGTCTTCGCGTGGTGGAAATCGCTGGCATTGGGCCGGGCCCGTACGCCGCCATGATGCTTGCGGATCTGGGTGCCGAGGTGCTGCGGATCGACCGGCCGGTCAGGGCATCCTCCGCCACTGCCGACCCGACCCTTCGCAGCAGGCAACTCTTGCGGCTGGATCTGAAGCGGCCGCGTGCTGTGGAGATTCTGTTGCGCGCAGTCGATCGCGCGGATGTGCTGCTCGAGGGATTCAGGCCTGGCGTCGCCGAACGACTTGGCTTCGGCCCCGACGTCTGTCTGGAGCGCAACCCTCGGCTTGTTTTCGGGCGAATTACCGGCTGGGGGCAGTCCGGCACGCTGGCTCGTACGGCGGGGCATGACATCAACTACATCGCGCTCACTGGTCTGCTGCATCAGGTCGGTCTGCCTGGTGGCAAACCGGTACCTCCGATGAACGTCGTCGGGGACTACGGGGGTGGCGGATTGCTGCTGGCCTACGGCGTGCTGGCGGCACTGTTCGAGCGTCAGACCTCGGGCCTAGGGCAGGTGGTGGACGCCGCGATGGTCGACGGCGTAGCCTCCTTCATGGCGACAACATTCGCGTTGCGGGAGGCTGGCTGCTGGCGTGATGCTCCGGGCGAAAACTTCCTCAGTGGCGCCGCCCATTACTACGACACCTATGAGACCAGCGATGGCCGCTGGGTTGCGATAGGTTCGATCGAGCCACAATTCCATGCGCAGATGCTCGAGCGCCTGGGACTGGATCCCGGAGAGTTTGCGGCCGCCGAAGGGTTCGATGCTGCACGTTACGATCGCCTGATCGACGAGATATGGCCGGCGACGAAGCAGCGGATAGCAGCTGCGGTCGCTCGTCATACGCGCGACGAAATAGCTGGGTTGTTTGATGGCACGGATGCGTGCGTTACGCCCGTTCTCAGCTTGGAGGAGGCGACTGCACATCCACACAATCGTGCACGTGGCACGTTTGTGAATGTTGATGGCGTAACCCAGAACGCGCCCGCCCCTCGTTTCAGCCGTTCCGTACCGGAGGTACCGCGACCGCCTTTACGCGAACCGGACCAGACAGACGCGCTGCTGGCCGAGCTTGGTTACGACGCCTCTGCAATCGAAATGCTCGAACGTGACGGCGCGCTTAACCGCTGAGTGCATAGCTGACTGCGCGCTGCGGCCGCCGTCGGCGGGGGAATGAGTATGAGTCGACGATGGATTGTTACAGGCGGATCACGTGGGATGGGGTTGGCCACTGCTAGGATCGCGATTTCACGTGGCGATAGGGTTGCGGTACTAGCGCGAAACATCAAATTGCCCGGACTCTCCGAAGCCTTAGGCGAGCAGGGGATGCTGTTGCAAGCGGACGTCAGTAACCCCGAATCGGTCAATCGTGCGGTTGCCGCGGTGGTTGAGCGCTGGGGCGGGGTTGACGTATTGGTGAACAACGCCGGTCTGCATCGGGGCGCTCGAGCAGCGGATCTGCCATTGGAAGATTGGCAGGCTGTGCTGGACACCAATTTATCTGGACCACTCTACTGTGTCCGCGCGGTGTTGCCGCATATGCCCGAAGATGGAAGCATTGTGAACGTTGGGGCCGTGGTTGGCTTTCGCGGTTTTCCAGGGGACAGTGCCTATGGGGCATCCAAGGCTGGGCTGGCTGGTCTGACGCGGGTGTTAGCCATGGAACTGGCCCGCCAGAACCTACGGGTCAACCTGGTCGTTCCGGGGTTGGTCCTGACTGAAATGGTGGCCGAACTCGATGATCGGGCGCGGCAGCGCCTGATCGCAAAGATCCCGCTGCGTAGGATGGGTAACGAGGAAGAGATTGCCGAGGTGATCTGGTGGGTGGCCGGCTCCAGCTACATGACCGGCGCCGTCATCCCGACGGACGGAGGTCTGATGTGTGCCCTCTAGCGGTCCGGGATGAAAAACTGATCGAGTGGATAGGCCAGTCGCTGGGGCTCAAGGATGTCCGGCTTGGTCGCCGCTTAAGCGGGGGGAACTCCAACATTACCCAGCTTGTGGAGCACTGCGAGGGGCGAGTGATTGTCCGGCGTCCTCCAGATAACGCCATATCTTCCAGTGCGGCCAACGGTGTCCGCCGGGAATATGCGATGCTCGCGGCCGTGTGCGACTCGGTGCGCGTGCCCAAGCCACTGGCGATCTGCGAAGATCCAGAGGTCATCGGGCAACCCTTCATCGTGGTGGATTTCGTCGACGGTGTGTCGATCACCACTTCCTTGCCTTCAGCCTACGAGGTCAGTCCAGAAACACTTAACTCGATCGGCGTACAGCTCATCGACGGTATCGCTGCAGTACATACACTCGATTGGCGGGCGCTGCCGCTGCGCCAGCCCTCTGCGCCACCGCAGGACTATGTCATTCGCCAGATCGAGCGATGGGTCGCGGTTCGTCGCAAGGACGCCGTGCGCGAGCTGCCGCTTGTGGAGGAGCTTGCCAACTGGTTGAACGCGAGGGTACCCAAGACTCGCGCGACCGGCGTGCTCCACGGTGATTTTCACCTCGACAATACTCTGTTCGTGACCGATCGTCCGGTGCTTTCCGCGATCATCGACTGGGAGCTCGCGACTATTGGTGATCCGATGGCCGATATCGGGCTGATGTTGGCCTTCTGGGGAGAGCGGCTGGTTGATTCCCCGGGGTTTTCGTTCGTGCAGGCTGTTAGCCGTCAAGTCCAGGGTGTCGTGTCGCGTGAGCAACTCGCTGCCCGCTGGGCTGACGCCACCGGACTTGCCGCCGATGATCTCGGTTTTTACATGGTGTTTGCGCTCTGGCGGCTTGCCGCGATCGTCGAGGGTGCGTTCGTGCTTTGCCGGAGGGGCTTTGTCCACGACGACTACTCACGCGGATTGGAAAACGATGTGCCTGCGCTGCTTGAGGAGGCAGCGGTGATTGCCGGCTTGAGATAACAACAGCATGCGCAGCTGCGAGTTACTTAACGGAGGAATGCCATGAAGACGACAATTATGGACATGCCTCTGTCCATCCAGATGATATTCGAGCACGGACGCAGACTCCATGCGAATGCCCGTGTGGCCAGCTTCGATGGGCAGGCGTTTCAGATCAGCCGCTTTGCCGATGTGGCGGCTCGTGCCCAGGCCCTGGCCGCTGGGCTTATGGCGATGGGGGTGTCCCGAGGCGACCGTGTGGGAACATATTGCTGGAACCGGCAGGAGCACCTTGAGGCCTACCTGGCGGTGCCCTGCATGGGCAGTGTGCTACACACTCTCAACATTCGTCTTCTGCCTGAGCAGGTCGCACGGATCATGGTTCACGCGGGCGATACTGTGTTGATCGTAGATCGAGCGCTGATCGCACAGCTCGCCCCCGTGCTGAACCAGGTTCCCACGCTGGAACATGTGGTCATCGTCGGGGGGGTTCCGGACAATCTGCCTGCACTGCAGGCAGCCGTTGTCGGCTATGATGACCTGTTGGCGTCGTCATCGGATCGGAGGGACTGGCCGCAGCATGAGGAGCGCGACGCGGCAGTGGTCTGCTACACCACCGGGACCACAGGTGACCCCAAGGGTATCGTTTACAGTCATCGTAGCGTCTTTCTTCATACCCTAGGGACGCTCGGTCGCGATACGTTCGGGATCGGGCAGGACGATCGTATCCTCCTGCTGCCGTCGATGTTCCATGCCAATGCCTGGGGCCTTCCCTATTCGGCCTGGTTTTCCGGTGCCGATTTGCTCTTGCCGCGCGAACATCTCAAGGCGGCTGATCTCCGTCGTATGGTCGATCTCGAGCGACCGACGATCACGGCTCTGGTGCCCACGCTGATGAACGATCTGCTGAGGGAGGATGAATCCGAGCCCCTGGATCTCTCTTGTTTCCGGGTCATCGTCTCCGGCGGCTCGGCGGTGTCCCCGGGGCTCATCCGGCGCGTTAGGGATCGCTGGGGAGTATCCATGCTGCAGGGCTGGGGCATGACTGAAACCAGTCCGATGTGCTGCCTTTCCATACCGCCGCGAGAGGCCGCTGGGGACGAACAGTTCGAGTGGCGCGCCAAAAGCGGAAGGCCGGTGCCAGGGATGCAGGTGCGGCTCGTTGATGATGAAGGTTCTCCGGTGCCCGAAGACGGGCTACATGTCGGAGAGCTGCAGCTGCGCGGCCCTTGGGTCACAGGTAGCTATCATGGCGACGCGTCGCCGGAGTCCTTCACTAGAGACGGATGGCTGCGTACGGGCGACGTCGGCACTATCGACGAGCGAGGTTACGTGCAGATTACCGATCGTAGCAAAGACGTCATCAAGTCTGGCGGCGAGTGGGTCTCATCCGTGGATCTTGAGAATCAGCTCTCCGAGCACCCTGCGGTAGACGAGGTGGCCGTAATCGGAATTCCAGATCCACGCTGGGAAGAGCGTCCCCTGGCGCTGGTGGTGCCCCGGCCAGGTAATACGATTGATCCTGCGGAGTTGCAGGACTTTCTCGACGGTCGGGTGGCCCGGTTCTGGATTCCGGAATACTGGTCGGTCACTTTCGCGTTACCCAAAACAAGTGTCAACAAGATCGACAAGCGTGCGCTGAGAGCCGAGTTTGGAGAGGGACGAATTCATTTCTCTGTGTGTAAGCCGACCAAGTCCGTGTGAATATGGTGTGAACACACGACTCTCTCGGTCTATTGGCTTGCAGCTTCCAAAAGACGTAGCGCACGTAGATGATCTAGGATCTTGGGATGGAGAGGAGTATATAAGATATAGACGCCCCTTCTTGACTCGAGGGCGCCCATCGTCGATGGATAGCTCAGGTGGTTTACAGGCCACGTAAGCAATCAGGAGGCATCTATGAACAGGAATGTAGTGTATGTCGGGGTCGATGTCGACGATGTCCAGTACCATAGTTCAGCACTGGATCGGCTTACGGGGGAGGTCCTGAGCTTTCAGTGTCGTCCGACCCTGAAGGCACTGATGGGATAACTCGATAGTGCTCGCAAGCACTTTCGCGGTATCGAGCTGAAGCTGTGCTAGTAGGCGTCCTACGTCGGGTTCTCTCTGCAGCGGGATCTGGCGAAGCGAGGTTAGGCGTGCGAGGTGGTGTCGCCGTCGAGCATTCCCCGGCGCGCGGGCAAGGCGGTGAAGACGGACCACCTCAATGCGGCGGAGCTGGCCGAGTACTATGCGAACGGTTTGTTGAGGAGTGTGGCGGAGCCCGATTGCGAGGTCGAGTAGGACTGTGATCTGTTGCGCTCCAGGCAGCGGCTGATTCAGCAGCAGGGAGACCTGCGCCGACACATACTGTCGCTGCTGCGTCGCAACGGTTTGCACTACAAGGCGCAGTGCGCCAGCCAGACCCACTGGGGGACGCATCACTACGGCTGGCTGGACAGGACGATCACCGGTTGCACAGGCAGTCTGAAGGTGAACCTGTCGTTACCGTTGCGCCAGCTGAAGAACCTGGATGAGATCCTGGTCGCGCACGGTGTGGAAGTCGAGGTGTCAGGTCCCCAAAAATCCGGGCCATTGATAATTGGAGGTCTTCGGGCAGACTAGCTGTCAGGAGGCCTTGGATGAGAAAGAGCAAATTCACGGAAACACAGATCGTCAAGACGCTGAAGCAGGTGGAAGGCGGTCGCAGCGTGAAGGAGGTCTGCCGCGAGCTGGGGATCTCGGAGGCGACTTACTTCAACTGGAAGTCCAAATACGGCGGTATGGAAGCCGCCGATATTCGCAGGCTGAAGGAGCTGACCGAAGAGAACGCCAAGCTGAAGCGGATGTATGCGGATCTGGCGCTCGAGAACACGGCGCTGAAGGATGTGATTGCAAAAAAGCTGTAGGTCCGGCGAACAAACGCCCG
>PWVB01000364.1 GCA_003562365.1 Anaerolineae bacterium | reverse complement strand
CCCAGCGTGCGTAGAGCTCCACAATTCGCGATGGGTTCTCCCGCCATATCAGGCCGTGCGATGGCGCGATGACACCCAACGGCACGTCCGCAAGCTTGTCGATTGCCCGCTTGACCGGTAGCGAGAAAAGCGCCACGATGTTGGCATAGTAGCGCAACGCCTGGTCCTCATAGAACATCAAGTCACGACATTGATCATCGAATATCGCGCCCTGCAGCGCGCCGTACCCACCGAAAGCATCGCATGAAAACAGAACCTGCTGCGACATCTCGTAGGTCATCATTGTCTCAGGCCAGTGCACCATCGGCGTCATAAAGAACTGTAAAGCATGCCCACCGAGATCCAGTGTCTCACCGTCGGATACCACACGAACCCGTTCAGTGATCTGATAATAACCTGCCAGCATCTCTCTGGCACGTTGTGTACAGAGAATCGTGGCCTGCGGAGCGACCTGGCGCAAAGCTCGAACCACGCCTGTATGATCCGGCTCCATATGATTGATCACAACATAGTCCAGATCCGCGGGGCTCAGTACCTCCTCGATCTGATCCAACAAAGCGCTACTCTTGATGTCCTTATCGAGATCCACCAAGACGTTCTTCTCGTCCTGGATCACGTAAGCATTGTAGGATACTCCCTCGCTAGTGATAGGCCATAGACCCTCGAAAAGGTCTGTTGTGCGATCATTGACGCCAATCCAGTGAATCCCCGGTTTTACTTCAATAGCTGTCATGTCTGCGCTCCTAGCTGAACCTGCCAGACGCGACCATTAGCACTTTGCTGAGCCCCGGCGCAACGCAGCTGTGCAAGCGCGACGCCGATCGAATCAGGCAGGAGAGGCACTCACAGCCCCAGTCCGTGCACACCACTGGCGATACGGTTCTGTACACGACGGTTTTTCCTACGGTTTCAGCCAGTAAGATTGACCAAGGCTCGCTTCCAGTTCAATGCCGTGGACGGTTGCCCTTCCTCGCGCGAAGCAGATCCACTTCTCCCTTCACCACGTGTGCCGTGGCGCACGTACTTCCACATACCTTGCTGACGCTCGCCCCACAGTGTGGGGGGCCCAGCGAGTATCGGTATCTGCTCATTGTTCTAATAGATTCAGCCTTTCAGTAGCCTAGGCTACCTGTCGGATCGGAGGAGGCGCCCATGTCGCAGGCTAGCTTCCGTCCGTCGCTCAAACCCAGCGTACGGATTCCCCGTACTAGGCTTTCACAAAGGTGCATTATCTACCGCGTGCCAGCGAAGGTATCAATGAGACCAGGTTTACAAGTCCCAACCCGCCGTACAGCTTGCTTGCGGGCTTGTATACCTTGTCCACCAATGAGTGGATCTTCCTCGCACCCGTCGGATTGAGCCAGTCCGCAAGTCTCCTCGAACGATAGCTTATGGGTTTTTCACTTAAGGAGCTTATCCGCGCCATCACCCTTACTCGCTTGCTTTCTATCTCTAACCTGCCGCCTTTGCCAGCCGCCTTCCCCAGCCCACCCCGCTGCCTCTTCTCGAGGTCACGCAGCTCTCACTGGAATCCAGTGAGTACTCCTGGGGTCACGCCCAGATCTTCCGCACCGTAACGCCCGCACACACATTGGTGCGATGGGTGAATGAGTATCGCCTTCGCCTCCAGAGTGCAGGCTCGACCTTGCCCCATCTTCGGCCGACCGGTTCATCATGGGATCTCTCCCTCCAGTGCGGCTCTGTACTTCTCCTCATGCCCTTCGGATTCCACCTCACGGTGGACACCCTGCCCTCCGCGGCCTGGTAGGTGCTCGCTTCCACCGACTTTAGGTCTAACCTTGGGCTGCCACCACTTCGACCAACGGCCAGCGAGGCATTACCCCCGCTTTCGGATACGGTGCCCCTCATCCGGGCGCCTGAGGGACTTGAACCCTCCTGATCTGTGCGCTGCCCAGCGCACACTACGGCGTCAGCTGACTTCTCCGCGTCCGACCCGCTCTGCTTCCAGCTCGGTCGTCTGGTTCTCCCAGACACACATCGGGATCTCCCCGGTTGCGTCATCTGTCTTCCACTCAGCACCCGTCGGATCTACCCGCGCTACGTCCTGGTTAACGATTGGGCGTCGCCATGTCTGACTGGATTACCCCGCACCGTTGGCCTTCCATCCGATCCCTGCTCGTCAGATCTGAGCCTTGTCCTTCTATCGTCGACAGACCACTTCCTTCAGATTCGGCCTCGCGACCGACACCCTTGCTTCGACTCGCGGTTCCAGTCACCACAGCCCGCAGAGGTCTTAGACCTCCTAGACAGAAAACATGCCTGGCCCACACCACAGTCGTTGCTGCTCAATGAGGTGCCGTCGTGAGCACGGCAATCCCGCCCAGTGTCAGCGCCATGCCAAGAGCCGTCTGCCAAGTCAACCGCTCAGTACCAAAAGTCAAGCCCACGATAACGCTCCAAAGCGGGGAAGTGAAAGCGATGGGCATCACTTGTGCCAATGAGCTGGCGCCCCGCAGCGCAGCGTAGAAGGAAAGCATCCCGATCGACCCCGCCACGACACCTCCGCCAATCACCAGCAGCAGTAAGGGCTTAGGGCCAGCTTGGGCTACCGTTCTCAACTGAGGCAGACTTACAGCCCCCAGAATCACCAGTGCCACTGCGGTACGGATCGTGATGCCGACCTGAGGGCTCAGATTTCCGGTCTGCAATCCTCGTTTCTCAAAAAAACCACCCACGCCCCATGCGATTGCTGTGATCAACGCCAGTACCTGTGGTCTCATCTCTACCTGCCTGGTTCCTCAAAAAAGTGTCTAAGGGTTTGGCGCATCCCATCTGGGACGCCGAGCTTCCAAGTTGGACAGATGGGCTCGAGGAACCTTCTCCTTTCTTTGGTTCTCCGTCTGCCCCCTCGCCCCGACAATGGGCAGGTCTTTCACCTGCCGGTCCAGTCGGAGCTATTTGCGGCTTCGATTCTCCCGCAATCCCCGAGTCTTCCTGTTCTCACTTTCGGGAAAGCGCTTAGGATACTACACCATCTGACCAGATGCAAACCAGCTACGCCCTCCATAAGACCATCAAGAAACCCAGGGTTATCACTGCTTAGCACGGTTCTGCTCAGCAGCCATCTCCTCCCTGAACAGAACAATCCCTGTCCAAAGTCATCGGTGCCGCAACGAACTGGGGCCTCCGAACCTCACTAATCGTGCAGGGTCCAAGCCAAGTCTTCGGTAAGATCCACATTATACTCCTCGACAAGCACTTCACCATCACAGTCACGGGCCTGCAGATCGTAGACACCCGGCACCACGTAGAAGACACGGTGCAAGCCTGGCGGCAGCGTCTCCAGATCGCCCAGCCAATCCTCGCCCCACTCGTCTGCATCAGTGGAAGAGATCAACATATAACACGCGACAAGTGCGGAGTCGTTCGACACTGACAGCCGGCTATCCGCCCCCGCGGCGCCCACCGTGAGAGTTATGTCGACGTCCACCTCCCAAGCTGTCGCCATCGCCGCCTCATCACAGGTCTCAACGCGGACGTCATACACATCCTCGTCCATCAAAAAGAGTCGGTTGCCACCCGGAGCAATTGTCTCGTTGCGGCCGAGCTGGTCCTCGCCCCAAACATCAGCGCTGCTGGGTGAGATCAACACGTAACAGATCTCATCCGGACTGCGGTTCACAATCTCGATCTGTACCCCATCACCGACTACTGCGTCTGCATCACCGGAATCGCCTCCGACACTGGGCAGAACGCCACACGCCAGCGCCAACAACAGCAGCGCTAGTGCCAAACCCATCAGCTTACCTCGTCTCATCGATCAGGCCTCCTTGAACTGACAGAACAACATATTGCTGTAAGCCTTCATCCCAGCGACATTATATGGGAAGCATGTGATGACGCAAACAACCCAAAGAAAACAGGCGAGACGGATCGGCTAGATGTGCAGAACGCGGGAAGTGTTTGCCTGATCTGACAGAATACTGGTAGAATCAGTAGATCGAAATTCGGCATGGTTTGAGTTATATTGACGCTTCTGATAAGGCGTTACCCACCACATATGGTGAGTAACGCTACAAAACGGCGGGCTTGGCCACATATGCGGATACTGTAGACCAGTTGGTGCGTGTCACAGGGAAGAGAAGTGTCAATCTAACTCTCCGGGTTTCTGAACCATGCCCGAAATTCCATAACAAAGGTGCTGCAACAACGGTAGTCTGAGATACAATATGGTAATGATTCTCCAAAGCTTGAACAATAAACCGTGCGAACCGCGACAGTCGAAACGCCGCGCAGTTCAACTTGCGTCGTTCTCGGCGCGGGATTTGTTTGTAACCCCAGCGAAGCGTCACCCAAACGTTGAGCAAGTACAGAGCCAGAGCCATCAGCAGAAAACGCAGGGCCGGATTGGGCGAAATGGTCCAACCTCGAATCTGATTGGCACACCGGTAACTGGCTTCAATACCAAAGCGATAGCGGTAGACTTGACGCACTTGATGCGGGGTCATATCCAGATGAATGAGAATGAGAACCTGCCACATAGCACGCCGCTTGAGACGTTGGGTTCGTTTGGTTGTGGCGTACGTTCGACATACGACAACGTCAGCCGTGCGCTGCTTCTCGCCTCCCTGACTGCGGAAAGTGTGTTGGGTTCGAGCGCCCTTGCGCCTGCGACACAACGCGCGCGTACCGCCACTTTTGCCCCGACTGGGGCACGCAATGACTGCCGAGCACCCTTGTTCGTCAAGATAGTTTTGCACATCGATCCCTGCAAACCCCCAAGCCATCAACAGATACTTGCACCGAATTTCCAGAACTGCAACATATTCCATCAAACATTGCACGACGGCTACCGTGATGTCCTCCGGAGAAACTAAATGCACGTCCAGAGTGAATCGCAACCCGTTGAGAACCACATACACTGTCGCGATACGATAGAAGCGCGTCCTACCCTTCTTGGCGCGACTGCGGACTCAAAACCCCTCTTTTTGGCTCATTTTGCCGTAGTACGGACGGTCATCCATATCCATAGACAGGCCACGCGGCTTGCGCCAGAGACGACGAGGTGAATCAGATGCCAGCGCACGGTTCAAGCAAGTCTCCAATTCCGGCAAGTCCTCCACGCACCCCTGTTCTTCTAGGTATCCGCGCTCCGTATTGCCCACCGGTGCGTCTACCCACTCGGCACAGGCAGCTTCGATGATCGTGCGTTGTACCGCGGCACCAATCAAAACCCGATACAAGTCGGCGCTGCTGCAATGATAACCCGCGGCCTTCAAGTCCAAGTGTTCTGTCAAGCCCTCTTGGGCCGTGTCCAGCACTTCCCGATTCGTCAATGTTAAGGTATTATGGGTCATGCGAGCTTGTTACCTCCTGGGTTCTGTGATGAGATACCTCAGGATACCACAAGCTCGCTTTTGTGTTTACCCAGTTGCACTAGGTTCGCTTACCAGAATTTCGATCTACTGAGAATTGGATTCATATGAGAATCTGCAGGCACCGAGAGTGTGTTTCACCGTCGGATGGAGTGTCCGCCCATCAAGGGGAGCCTTTGAGATGCGTATCCTGATGGTCACCGGCGAATTTCCTCCATTAGAAGGGGGTGTGGGCGCTTTCACGGATCGGATTTCCCAAGCCATCATCGACCAGGGACACCAGGTCGACATCCTAACCTCTTGTAACGGCATTGCCACCACGCCTGCCACTGAAGCAAGTGGGGCGACCGTCCACCGCACCATCGGCAGCTGGTCATTGTTGGGTCTGAGACGGTTGCACCGATGGATCAGGAAGCTACAGCCCGATGTGGTGAACGTTCAATATGAGCCGGCTGCCTACGGTATGCAAGCAGGTGTCAACTTCGCGCCCTCAATTCTGGGGCGTAGTGGGGCATTCCCTTGGATCGTCACCTTCCACGACCTGCTCCCCCCCTACCTCTTTCCCAAAGCCGGACCGCTCAGGATGTGGAGCGTCCGTTGGCTGGCACACCGAGCTGCCGGCACCATCGCCACTAACCAAGAGGATTGGGCCGCACTGCAGCGGATGCGTGGGCCATCCTGGCCGCCCCTGCGTCTCATCCCAATTGGCAGCAACATCCACGCCCATCCCTTGCCCAGACGCAATCGTCAACAATGGCGGGCCGAGTTCGGCCTGCGTCCAGACGATCTGCTGATCGGCTTCTTTGGCTTTATGAACCGCACCAAAGGAATTGAGACCCTGCTATCGGCACTGTCCTACATCGTTGCTCAGGGCTATCCAGCGCAGCTTGTCTTCATCGGCGGCAAAACAGGTAGCAGCGACATTACCAACGTCCGCTACGCTGAGGAGATCGACCGGTTGATCAGTAACCTAGGTCTCACTAACCGCATCTTGCGTACGGGGTATGCCTCATCAGCGGAGATTTCGGCAGCCCTTCGCGCCATCGATGTCTGCGCGCATCCTTTTTGTCAGGGGGGAAGCCTACGCCACGGGACCCTGCACGCGGCACTGGCACACGGCTGCGCGATCGTGACGACGCACGTTGCCGACGAGCTACCCTTTGACATTGATATGGATCTCCTTCCATCATTGACGCCCGGTGGCAATGTGATGCTGGTACCGCCGGAAGACAGTGCTGCCCTTGCCGAGGCTATTATCAAGGTGACCTCTGACCAAGCGTTAAACCAACGGCTGCGCAGCGGCGCGACCGCGCTGGCTCGGCAGTTTTCGTGGCCGAGTATTGCCTCGGAGACTATCGCGTTCTTTGAGAGCCTCCTGTGAGGGCGATGGCACGCAAGTTACAGTCACCAGTGACCCTCATCGCCATCCTGACCCTGGTCTATCTTGCCATTCTCGCCGTTCGCCCCAGTGACCATTGGTTTGGCGTTCCAGGCCAATGGACCTGGCCGGGCCGCCCACCCTCTCCATCAACACTACCCCGTTGGCCGCCCGCCATAGCCGTGCTGTCGGTCATCGTGACCGGCGGATTGCTGCTTGACCGGGCTTGGCTGGGGCTCCAGCGATGGCAGCGCATCACGGCACTGGTGGTGTTGGCGTTTCTGATCGTCGCGGCGCAGGTCGCCTTAGCTCACATCCACTACCGCTCCCTCATAGAATTCTATCTATACCGGACAATTGGCCCGCACAATGGCTTCTGGCAAGTCGCCATCGGCATCGACGACATCCTCCCGTATCTGGCGACCTATCCCGCTCAGATGCGTGCGCTCATAGATGTCTTCGTTCACCTCCCGGTCCATCCTCCAGGCAACATTCTGTACATCTGGCTGTGGCGGCGCTTTTTCGAAGCGTGGCCCCAAGTCGGTTATGCCCTGGCTCACTGGCTTAGAGTCCATAACTGCGCCGATATCGGATTCGTGACGCTTCAGGACGCACAGATCGCCGCCACGCTGGGTCAAATGACCATACCGCTCT
>PWVB01000107.1 GCA_003562365.1 Anaerolineae bacterium | reverse complement strand
CCCCGGTGCCTGCTGGGCACGATCGTTTCCCGCCGCATCTAATGGACCATTACTTCAGGGACTTTGCGACTCACGAGCTTGGTCTGGACTGGAATGAGTTTATGGCCCTGGGACGTGAGAGTCCTTTCGATCACAATGAGCCCTTCTGCATGACGATCCTGGCTATCCGACTCTCATCGTATACCAACGGCGTGAGCGAGTTACATGGCGAGGTGACGCGTCAGATGTGGCAGGGGTTGTGGCCTGGCGTCCCTCAGGAGGAGATTCCGGTTTCCTATGTTACGAACGGCGTACACATTCTATCGTTTATCTCCCGGGATATGAAGGTCTTGTATGATCGCTATCTCGGCCCTCGCTGGCGGGAGGAGCCCGGCGATCCGGGCGTCTGGAAACAGGCTGAGGAGATCGCCCCTGATGAACTCTGGAGGACCCACGAGCGCCGCCGAGAGCGACTGGTTGCATTTGCCCGGCAGCGCCTCCATAGACAGCTTGAGCAGCGCGGTGCCTCCCCAAGTGACATTCGCGGCGCCGAGGAAGTGCTGGACCCAGAGGCGCTGACCATCGGTTTCGCGCGTCGTTTTGCCACCTATAAGCGGGCGACACTGATCCTTCGCGATCCCGAGCGCCTGGCGCGCATTCTGAATGATCCCGAGCGGCCCGTCCAGATCATCTTCTCGGGCAAGGCACATCCTCGGGATAACCCTGGTAAGGCGATGATTCAGGAGATCGTGAACTTGGCGCGCCAGGATCGCTTTCGCGATCGGATCGTCTTCCTTGAGGACTACGATATGATCATCGCCCGCTACCTGGTACAGGGATGCGATGTCTGGCTCAACAATCCTCGGCGGCCCCGCGAAGCCAGCGGTACTAGTGGGATGAAGGCTGCAGCTAATGGTGTTCTAAACCTGAGCACGATCGACGGCTGGTGGGCCGAAGCCTACACGCCGGAGGTCGGATGGGCTATCGGGCATGGCGAAGTCTACGATGATGCCGGTTATCAGGATCGGGTGGAAGCGGAGGATCTCTACAATCTGCTGGAACGTGACGTGATCCCTATGTTCTACGATCGGACGGGCCGGGTGCCCCGTCGGTGGGTGGATCAGATGAAGGCCAACATCAGCAGCCTCTGCCATTTCTTCAACACCAACCGGATGGTTGCGGAGTACACTGACTGCTTCTATATGCCACTGGCGGCACGGTACGCTGCGCTGGTTGAAGATGGTTTTGATGGCGCGAAAGCATTGGCAGATTGGCGCCAACGGCTCCGTGATGGATGGTCTGAAATACGAGTGACAAATGTTAATGGGGAGCGGCCCACCGAGCTGCGTGTGGGCGAACCGTTCCGCGCCGAGGTGAAGGTCTTCCTCGGGGGGCTGAAGCCCGCGGATGTCCGCGTCGAACTCTATGTAGGTCTGGTCAGCCCCAACGGCGAGCTCGCTCGAGGGCAGGCTGTGGAGATGGAGGTTGAGGAGGATCTCGGCGATCACCGCTATCTGTATGGAGGCGAGGCCGCGTGTGGCATGAGCGGTCTGCACGGCTATACTGTTCGGGTGCTGCCCCACCATCCCGATCTGCCCACTCCCTTCCAGCCCGGATATATCCGCTGGGCCGGTTGAGTAGGATTCGCACGCGTAGATTTTTCTGCAACACGCGCCTAGCTGCGAAAGACTTCCAGCACGCGGCTCCTGCCCGCCAGGTCCCGGTATATCTGGATTGTGGTCCCGGCGAACTCCGGGGCCGCGAAGGCAGATCGGGCTAAGGCGAGAGCCGCATTGCCCTGACGCTCGCCAATCTCCATTAGCAGACAACCGCCCGGCGCAAGTCGGCGCCGGGTCTGGTGAAGCAGGCGCCGGATTGTTGTGAGTCCATCGGGCCCGGCCAGAAGCGCTATTGCTGGCTCCCGCCGCACCGTTCCGGGAAGCGCGTGCCACTCTGTCTCAGAGACATAAGGAGGGTTGCTGAGGATCAGGTCGATGGGGCATTGCAGGCATGTCAGAAGATCTGCCTGCAGGTTGGTCACCCGGGCCGCCACATCGTGGTGCTGCGCATTTTTGCGAGCTACGGTGAGCGCTGCGGTGGAGATATCGATGGCGACAACACGTAGGGTCGGCAGCGCCGCTGCCAGCGATACAGCGATGCAGCCCGATCCGGCCCCGACATCTACAACCACGGGATCTCGCACTGAGCTCTGCCTTAGCCACGCCAGCCCACGCTCCACCAGTAGTTCGGTCTCCGGGCGGGGAATAAGGACATCCGGCGAAACGACGAAGGTCAAGTTGAGAAACGCTGCCTGCTCGAGGACATAAGGCAGCGGTTCTCCTGAGGCACGGCGGTGCACCATATCCCGGTAGCGCTGCAACTGGCTGGGGGGCAATTCCCGTTCAGGGTGGGTGAGAAGCTGTATACGCTTAGCCTCCAGCACCCTCGCGAGCAGGCGTTCGGCCTCAAGGTATGGTTGATCAGCGACTTCCTCCAGCTGTCCGGCGCCCCAGCGCAAGGCGCTGTCAACGGTTTTTTCAGCCCTGTAGATCATCGTGGTTTGCAGCTCTACCGGGGGAGATGTCGGGGCGTCTTGGTGATGTACCGCACTGTGTAGTTCACCCTAGTTCCACAGCCGACAGAAGCGGCATAGGGTTTCCGCGGTGGTCGGCTGCCCGCATTGCGGGCACATACGGAGGTCCGGTCGGGCCCTATCGTGCGAGCTCAGGAGTCCCTCCTTTTTGGCTCGCAGGAAGTTCACGTAGAACTGAAGCTTAGTGCCGGGAGAGGCGTGTTCCATGCGCGTCAGGGTCTCCTTATGTCGGATGCTGGTAGCCCCGACGGCGAAGGGGCACTCTTCATAGATATAGTCAATCCCCTTCACCAGCACGTATGCAGCGGTTTCGCGCTCATAGAAGCGACAGAAAGGCTTAACTTTGCGGGCCAGGCCTTCACCATCGGCGGGCAGCACCGGCCCCTGACGGCGCAGGTACCCGATCTGCCAGTGCAATACGTTAGCGAAGAGGATCGCTGCCTCGTCGTCAAGATTATGTCCCGTGGCAAGCACATTGTAGCCTTCGGCCATAGCGATGCGGTTCATCTCGTGACGCTTAATGACGCCGCAGAGTGAGCAAGGCCGATCTGTGCGGCGCTTACGCTTTGCGAGCGCCGCTAAGCTCTCGCCATAGACGTTGGGTATGCTGATAATGTGTAACTTGGTTCGCGGCTGGCTCTCCTGGAAGGTGATTGTCGTTTCCCGAGAGCGCGTCGAGTAGCCACCACCCACATCAATGCCCAGGTCGATGTACAGTCCGTCGGCGTGATAGCCCAAAGCCAGCAACACGTCCCACAGGGCCAGACTGTCTTTCCCGCCCGATACTGCCACCAGAATGCGGTCCTCAGGTTTGAACATCCGGTATTTGCGAATCGCTTTTGCGGTGTGTTTGACCACCCAATCTGGAAAGTGCGCGGCACATAGCGATAGCTTATGGTGCCGCATGTTGATGATGGCTGGCGCCCCGCAGGTTCTACATCGCATCCTATCCTCCGGAGATCACCCCGACGACTTTGACGCGATCGCCGGGCTTGAGCTTTTGATCCTCGGTGACCAGCGTTCCGTCCCGCACAACCAGGACGCTCTCGGGCAACACATCGATGCGCTTCAGCATCTGCTCGACCGTTAAGGCTTCGTCAAAGGTCCAGGTACGATCACGATAGGTTACTTCCATGGCCATTCCCTCTCGGAACAGAAAGCGGGGGCATCATAAAGCCCCCGCTTAGACCCACGGCTTTTTCGGTTCACTCGCTATGAAACCGGGCCTCGAGTTTGTCCAGGAGTTCTGCTGCTTCGACCAGCTTGTCGAGTGGATTCTGGTCTCCGGTGAAGTAGCGGTAATCGCACGGCATCACGTCCAATCGCTCGACCAGCGTGGTGTGGTGTTTCCTCAACGTGTCGGGAGAGATTCCATAATAGTCAGCAAGCTTCTCCATTGGCACGTCACGCAGGTTTACCTTGCGCACGGTATAATCCAAAGCCGCTGCCCAAGCCTCGGGCTTAGGGATGATCAGCGGCTCTTCTCCCAGAACGATGCAGAACTCAACCCACATCTGGATGGTGGCCCCGATCATATCAATGGGCATCTGGGCTGCCGTCATCTTGTCGGTCAGGTGTTCCTCTACCGCATCCATCCCACTAGCAAAGAGTTGTTGGATGCGATCCGCGACCTTTGAATCGGGCGCCAGTCTCAGGTAATTTGCCAGCGCACGTAGGGCGCGATCAAAGTCCCCGGCTCGGGAGAGCGCTTGGGCCAGTTGCATATGGTAGGTGGCATTATCGGGGTAGAGTACGATCACCTCTTCTAGCTCCTTGATCGCGTCTGCCACGTCCCACCGCTCATAGGCGGCGATAGCTGCATCGCAGAGCGCCTGCGCTTTACGTCGCTTCACAGCCGCCGATTGTGCCGGGCTCATACCGACCTCCGGAGAAGCTAAATAGATACCTGTTGCCGGTTCCTGCGCGCTGTTCGCCAGGTTCGACACAGTTGTACTGTGAGCCCCATTATAGCAGCGAAGCTGGCGTTGCCAACAAGCGCGCTTACCAGGGGATGCGCAGTGATTCCAAAAGCAAAAGCGGCAGATATGGGTGGGGTTCACCTGGAACGCCTCAGCCGTAGGGGGGTAGCCAAGCCAGTGTTGGGTTGGGTGAGTTTTCGGACGAATTCGGCGGCTTCAGCCCGCAATGATTGCGACCCTGGGGCGCAATGATTCGCCGGAAGTGCGAAGATCGCGGCGGTCAGGCTGAGAAAACAGGCGAAGATGCGGCAAAACTGGTACCAGAGAGGCTCAAAGGGTCGAAAGTGGCGGTTTGTGGCAGGAGCTGACGCTCTCCGGCGGGGAGGTGTTTCGCCGGAGGTGCTGAGAGAACGCCTAGGCTAGTCCGGCAGCGCGGACGCCTGGTTCGCCAGGCGTCCCAGGGTGTGCAGGTTGATGAGGAGATCGGCGCAGGCGATGTCGGCGGTGGCACCAGCGAGGCCGTAGGACCAGATGCGCTTGAGCTCCAGGGCCTCGATCTGACCGTTGCGGCTTTCGGTGGCGTTGCGACGACTGCCGTAGCGCGCCTTCCAGGTAGGAGAACCGCCGGCGAAGAGGCGGGCCAGACGCGCGTGAGAGGAGCCGTCGGGCTTGAAGGCCGTGGTTACGTGTTGGGTCATCCCGCAAGATCGCTGGGGATCACGGTAGGGGCACTCAGCGGTGACCTGCGCCTCTGGCGAGGAAGCGCAGCGCTGCCGACAGACCCAGGTGGCGCGCAACCGCTGGTAATCGAGGCCGTTGAAGTAGAGGGGGAAGCCGTGGGGGCAGAGGGGATGCCCGGCGGCATCGTAGCCACGCAGCAGACACGTCGCGGCGTCTTGATCACCGGGGGAACTGCGGATGTCGATGATGGGGATGGCCCCCGCAGGGTAAACGAGTTCGAGGCAGGCGGTGTAGCCCAGCGCGGCGTCGGCCACCAGTTCGCTGATAGGTAGTTGGGGCAAACGTTGGCGCAAATGGGTGAAATCTGCCGGGAAAATGACGCGCTCGTCGGTGTTGGCCGGACGCACGTTGCTGTAGGCCACCCAATAGGTGTGCAAGTCGTCATCCACCAGCGTGTGGGCATAGCTGCGATAGCCGTGGACGATGCGCTCGCGCTTGGGGTCCTTTTCGCCCTCCTGATTGCGGCCGGTGTAGTGGATGAACCGGGCCTCGGGATCGCGTGGGGTGACGCGCTTACAATGCTGTTCACACGCCGGGGTGTCGCAGGCGCAGCCTAGCTTCCCCGCTTCGCGTGCTGGGCAAGGGCGGGGGTGCTCCGCCGAGGTGGGTTCAAAGCAGGCGTCGGTGACCTTGCTGCACTTCATCGTGCTGTGTGCGTCGTGCAGCATCCCATCTACCGCCAGCGGGAGGCCATCCCGGGCCCGGGGTAGCGGAGTGCGAGGCGTGAGGCGGCAGCAAGCTCGCTTCCGCCAACAGAGCAATGAAACGCGGGCAGAGATCGGTGTCGAAGGCGGTGCCGGGCGCGTGAAAGAAGCGGCGCATCGCCGAAGCCGAAGGGGTATCGTCGGCCTCGAAGCCGCACAGGCGTCGCCAGCAAGCGCCTTCTACGCTGGCCAGGAAGCGTGCCAGGTTCTCCCATCCGCGCTGCAACTCCCAACGCAGCAGGCAGCATAGGAACAGGGACACCGGATCGAATGGCGTGCCACCGCGGCCATTGACGTGAATGCCGCGCAGCTCGATCAGCTCCCCCCACAAGGGGCTGAAATCGATCAGGTGCACGGCGATGTACAGAGCTCCGGCGTTGGCCAGGTCAGCGGCATCGGCTAACCCAGCCCAGCCGAGATACGCGTACCAGCCGCGCGCGCTGAAGGTTTCTGGCACGTCCTTCCCGCCGTCACTTGGAAATCGCAGTGGCAGGTAGGGATGGAGTTGCACCAGCGAAAAGTCCCGCAGCCGGGCGGCTTCTTCCCGGTATACTTCCGCCGTTTTAGTGGGAGCGATCATGAGGGCCCTCCCAGCGCCGCGTATCGCGCGGCGCCCTGATTGAAGCCCAAATGCACGCGCAGTTCGCGGCTCCAACCGGGATGGCGCAGGCGGCGGAGCGCCTTCTGCAGGTGATACCCCGCCGCCTGGCGCGTGCATCCCAGAGGTTCACTCAGGGCCCGTTGCGTGCTTCCGCCACCCCCATCCAGCCCGTACTACTGGTTCACCAACTGCTGCTCCTTGGCGGGCAAGCGCGCCACCATCTCACGCAACAGCTGGCACGTTCGCGCCCAATCCGCCGCTGATTCACCCCCGGCGGATTGTGGCAGCCTTTCACCTTCCCGCTGGTGCCGCTTCACCGCGGCCCACACCTGGCGCACGATGGCGGGCCACGCATACGTCGAGAACGCCGTCCCCCGCTCCGGGTCGTACTTCAAAAACGCGCGCCACAGCCCGAGCCGCCCTTCCTGGACCACCTCCTCGTAGCGCCATCCGCCGCGCCACTGCTTGCGCACCACGGCATGCACCAGTCGCTCGTGCCGCCACATCAGCGCGTTCAGGCTCGTGCGGTCGCCCACCTGTGCCTGGCGGAACAGTTCAATCTCCTGCTTTCGGGTATACTTTTCCATAGCCTCCCTCCTTGCTTGAGTATTGTTACTCTCTGTATCCATCGAGGAACGCCGAACCGCCCAGCCAGAAATGGCTGGGCGGTTCTTTTCTGGGTTGGGCTTCACAGTTTTATGGGTTGTTTTTGACCTCCCGAATCATTGCGCATCCCATTACCATCATTGGGGCAATCGCATATGGCGTGAATGAGGTAGGATAAGACCCTGTAGGCGAGTGCAAGAGCGGTGCAAGGATAACACTGGAACGAGTGGCGATGACGACACCGGGTCGGGTGACAATGCTT
>PWVB01000119.1 GCA_003562365.1 Anaerolineae bacterium | reverse complement strand
TCAGACAGAGAATGGAAAAGTGACTGTGGTGCAATACACGACCGCGACTGGAACGCGGCGATCCATCTACGCAATTTGGCATCAAAAACTACCGCCAGTTCGGCGGAAAGTCACGCTTGCGGAGAGGATATAAGACCAACAGCAGTATTGTTGGCGGCCTCGTTGAAGCAGGAACCAAGCACAAAATCTCATGGTAGATTTTAGCAGGTATTGGAGAACGGTCTATGCTTGAAACTATGCGCGAAGAACTGTGGCAGCTGCACCTCGAACTACCCAAAAACGAGCTCGTCAAATGGACCGGTGGCAATATCAGCGCCCGCGATCCGGAAACAGGGTATGTGCTCATCAAGCCTTCCGGCGTGCGCTATGAGGCTCTGCGCCCGGAACATATGGTGATTCTTGACCTAGAGGGCAATCTCCTTGAGGGCGATCTGAAACCCTCGTCGGACACCGCGAGCCACCTCCATATCTACCGCCAGCGTCCTGACATTGGTGGGATTGTGCATACACACTCTCCCTACGCCACGGCTTTCGCCGCCATCGGCAAGCCGATTCCGGTTTATCTTACCGCAATGGGGGACGAGTTCGGCGGTCCTATCCCGTGCGGTGACTTTGCGCTGATTGGCAGCGAAGCGATCGGCAAAGTCGTCGTCGAGTCCATCGGATCATCATGCGCCGTGCTGCTCAAGAGCCACGGCGTGTTCACCATTGGCGCCGATGCTGAGGCGGCGGTCAAAGCTGCGGTGATGACTGAGGATGTCGCCAAGACGGTCTGGTTAGCGCTCCAGATCGGCGATCCACAGGAGTTGGCACCTGAGGATGTTGGCAAACTCCACGACCGGTACACGCACGTCTACGGACAGCAGTAGCTGGCGTCTCGTTGTTAAGCTGGTGGCGGTCCCCACAAAGGTATGCGAGATGGGGCGCGCGGCGGTTGGTTCAGCCCGACAGAATCGATTTCTGATGACTGTCGCCTATCGGGGGGGCTGTTGATGCTGAAAGCGCGGGTCACGTACGCATGCTTGGTGGAGGGGCTGCGTGATCTGGGGCTGCGTGCTGGTATAGGTGTGGTGGTGCATTCGTCGTTGAGTAGCTTTGGCCACGTTGAAGGCGGTCCCGGCACAGTGATTCGGGCGCTCATGGACATCCTCACGCCGGAGGGCACGCTGCTGATGCCGTCCTTCAACCACGGCGCGCCCTTTCAACGAGGCCGGACGGGTTACTATCATCCCGAGGAAACACCAACAACCAATGGGGCTATTCCCGACTGCTTCTGGCGCCTGCCGGATGTCGCTCGTAGCCTCAACCCCACCCACGCTTTTGCTGCATGGGGCCGAAACGCTCTGCGTTATACGGCTCACCATCATCGCACACTTGCGATGGGTTCGGCTTCGCCGTTAGGACTGCTGCATCAAGATGACGGCCACAGTCTGTTGCTGGGTGTCGACTATACAAGCAACACGTTCCACCATGTCGTAGAGATGTCCACACAGGCTCCGTGCCTCGGACAGCGCACGGAAGGCTATCCGGTGCGTTTGCCTGGCGGTCGCCAGGTTCTGGGACGGACTTGGGGCTGGCGCGCAAGCTCCTGCCCCTTCACTGACCGGAACCGTTACGCGGACGAAATGGTGAAGCGGCAGAGGGTCGTGATGATCGGCAGTTGCCGGGCGATCACTTTTCGTCTCCGTGATTGTTATGCGGTGGTGTCGAGGATCCTCTCCGAGGGTAAGACGGGCTTTCCTCCCTGTCGCGGTTGTGCTATTCGGCCTCGGCAGGTGCCGCAGACACTGACCTCAGATTGGGATGTCGAGCGGGGGCGGCTGCGACCTGATTCCGAGGCTTTGACCTACTAGAGAGGGCAATCGCGATGCCCAGCGAATTGCGCATAGAGACGCCGAAGATGCCAGCAGCCGATATAGGACCGGAGAATCCCCTTCCTCCTCTGGGTTCCAGTCGCGATCTGCATGCGATCAAGGCGCCACCACCGGATATCCCTGAGGAGATGGCGCGCCAGATGGCATATGGTCGTGTGCTAAACTTCCTTCCCTATATGCTGCAAGATCGCTACAACAGAAGTCGAGAGATTCCGTCCTTCCGGGTGGCGGTTCTGGAAACCGAACTGCTGTGTGCGACGTTCCTGCTGGAGTTCGGAGGCCGTCTTTGGTCGCTGATTCACAAGCCCTCTGAGCGGGAGCTTCTGTATGCAACCCGGTCTTCCAGCCAGCAAATCTGGGGCTGCGTAACGCCTGAACAGTGAATGGCACAGGAAGCTCCCCCGATTTAGCGGGGAGAGGAATGTGCCCGACTCCTTTCTATAGTTGACAACCTTGAACATGCGTTCTGTACTTTGATTGTGGGATGCACAGAATCCGTCGTGATAAAGCTCGCGCACCCTACGCGCCACAAGCGCTTCTGGCTTGAGGCGCTAGCGCAAGCGTTCTCCGCCGCGGTTCAGTATGGCCTTGATGGCGCCTATGAGCTGCGCACCAGCAGCCGTGGTAAGATCCACCAGCGTTGCTACCCTCCGATGCGCGCCTGCTTCGGCTTGCCGTCTGACTACGCCCGGATGGCCGTCAACGCCGCGGTGTCGCGGGCCCGGTCGTACTATGGCTGCGTCAGTCCAAGCGCCAGAAGCCGACCGCCTACCCTCAAGTGGCTGGATCTCAGGGCCTTGGTCTCGGCGTGAACGCTTGCGCTGTGGTTGAAAACGACGGGCGTTGGTTTCGGCGCTGCTCTACCGGGCCCCGGGGCGGTTATGTCTGTTTGCCGCTGTGTGTCCCCGCCAAATGGCGCGACCGTATGCAGTCTGTCTACGGTGACGCCCAGCTGTTCGAGCGAAACGGTGATGGGTATGTGATGTTGCCCTGGCGCATTGGCCATGACGCGCCGCCCGTCTGTGATGGTGAACCCACGTTCAGCGGCGTTGATCTCGGCATCGTGCGCTGGGGGACGGTGAGGACATCCGGTGCCGTTGAGTGCTTCGCTGGTAAAGCGGTTCGTCATCGCCGGGAGCACGTCTCGGATTTGCGCCGGCGCTACCAGAAGCACAACCGTTTGGACAGAGTCAAGGGGATGGGCGGCCAGGAGCGGCGTTGGATGCGGGACAGCAACCACCAGATGAGTCGCCGGATCGTTGATCTTGCCGCTACGTATGAGCGCCCGGTGATGGTGTTTGAGACGTTGAACAGGATTCGCAGCCGCGTGGGCGGGAGCCAGCATTTTCATCGGAGGATGAGCTCGTGGGCCTTCCGGCAATGGATTGACTTGGTGACGTACAAAGCCGCCCGTGCCGGTATTCCCGTGGTCTCTGTCGACCCCCGGGGTACGTCCAAGGCCTGTTCTCGCTGTGGTCATAGCTGGCGTTCCAATCGTCCCGATCACTCTCATGTTCGATGTGTGAGCTGCGGCTATCAGCTGAATGCCGATCCAAACGCGGCTCGCAACATCGCTGCGCTAGGGCTAGATGCGCTACCGCAAGGGCCGTCTGACACGGCCCAGTCAAACGACCAGACTGGGGAGGTGATTCTCCGGCCCGATGGAGCCTCTGGTGATACGCTGTCTGTGTCATCAAACTCCAACCGTTCTAGTTCCTTGTAGGAGCCTCCCCCTTAGAAGGGGGAGAGGATGTCATAGCTCTGATTTGACTATCACGCCCATCGGCTGAGTCAAAATGAGGGTGTTCCGGTCAATGCCGTGCTGCTGGCGCGAGTGCGGCGTGCTTATCCCGTGCCGCCGTCTTTGGACTTTCGGATGTCCGGATAGGCCTAGGTGACAGGAACGAGAGATCTCAGGGGGCCTGGTAGACGGTCGCTAATCGCGGGCTGAAATCGATCGCGACAAGATAGAAATCGTCTGTTCGGCCTGTGGCTTTGCGTGCCTCAAGCAGAAGCCCATCTTGAGTCTCCTGAACCATCAGCCTCACGGCGATGGCCGGCTCCTGTGGCCAACCGATCGAGATCCACAGACTCTGTGTGCACCATACCTCCCCAAAGCCTCGCGTTGGAACGAGATGACCTTGCGGGGGCGTCAGGCCAGCGCAAGCTGTGGGCCGTTCCGGCATCGAGGGGTCCCAGGCATCGCGGTGTATCTTGATGTCCGCGCTGTAGGTAGTTGCATCCTTACCGTTGAGCACATAGATGGTCCGGCTGTCTCCTCTGGCAAGCATAAGGCTTCGGAATCGCCGATTCGGATCGGGGTGCTCCGCGTTCCACCAGAAGACCTGCAGTTCGCCCGAGCTCTCAGAGATCGGGCCCGTTGCACACTGCAGGTCGAGACCAGCACTAAAGGCCTGTGCGAGTACCGGTGCAAAGCGCGCGTCCGGCTCCCTGCACACTAAGCTGTCGCTCTCGGGCATTGGCGAAGCCGTTGGCCTGGGGTCCTCAGTGGCGGGCGCCATCGGCGTTTTCGTGAGCGTCGGCAGGAGCGTTGCGGTTAGGGTTGGTTCCGGCGTTAGTTCGGGTGCCGCTGGCGGCGTGGGCATGACAAGGGTATCAGGCATTTCTGCACTGGTGTCTACAATGACGTCGACGAAGAGCACAGCCCCAAAGAGCACGGCCCCAAAGTGATGCTCACTTGGAGTCTGGAGGCGCCAGTAGCTTACGTAGGCGCCTGGTCGGTCCGGCGTGCCGAGATCAACCGAAATGTCGACCATCTGATCGGGGAATGCCGTTGGAACGAGGGCTCGCCCGGGTCCGGGCAGCGCATCGCCGGCTACAAAGGTTAGCATCGTTCCCTCGGGCCAGCTGCAACTACCTATGTTGTGGACACGCCAGGTCTTGCGGAACTGCGCGTTGGGAGGAAGTCGTGTCCCATCGGGCACCTCAAGGTCCGTGACGAAGGCCGCCCTGAGATCTTGAGGGCTTGCGCACGCGATTGGTGGTGCGGTCGCAGTGGGCGTCGGTTCTGGCGATGGTGATGGGGGTGGGGCGGTTGGTGTTGGCGACGGGGTGTCGCGCTTAAGGCTCGTGGAGGTTACTTCAGGCAAAGCCGTGGCTGTTTCGTCTGGCAGCGATGGGGTTGGGGCCACCACGGAAGGCGTGCAAGCCAGGAGCACTAGAATCGCGCTCAGCCAAACAATCTTTGCCCAACTCACACTCTCACGGCCAGTCCTCATAGCCGAAGCCCCTTGCTGCTCTTTGCGATCGATACGTTAAGTATACTTAAGCTTCGCGTCTTGTCCAAGGGGCGCAAGTCAGAAAAGCTCGCAACTTCAGATCCTGAAGATCCGCGGGGGGGCAAGCGCCGAGATGCTCTATTTTGGTTTTACCTCATCCAGTTGAGGCGGTCTGCTGCGGGCTGGATAGTGACAGCCGGTGCTTGGATTCATCGCGAGGTTGCTGGAAGAGTAACCAGAGTACGATGCCTCCCAGCACCGAGAGGATGCCGCCCCCGGCAATGCCGAAGATACGCAGTGCCTGGTTCACACTCTTGCGGCGCGCCTCTTCCTGTCGCCGGGCCTCGGCGACCAAGTCTTGGCTCAGCTGGCTGATGAAAGTCTGAGATGGCTTGACCGGTGGTATCACAGTTACCACAGCGCGCTCGATCACCTGCTGTTCCTGCAAAGGAACGTAGTCCTGCAAAATTACATAACGCTCACTGGATCTCCTGAACATCACCGGCTCCTTCTTGCATTGCCTGCCTTAGTCCGACCAGCGTCCGATAATAAAGTGCTTTGACCGCGCCCTCCGTTCGTCCTAAGACCTCTCCGATCTCAGCGTTGGTCAGGTGCTCGACGAATTTAAGGATAATCAGGGTCTTGCGATCCTCTGGTAACGACTCGATCCTCTCCAGGAGATTGCGCTGCATCTCTGTGGACAGAACATAAGACTCGGGATTGACCGATTGCGATGGCAGCGGCAGCGGGGCCTCTCCATCTAAAGAGATGGTCTGATGCCGACTGTGGTCACGATACCAGTTCACCACTAAGTTGTGGGCGATGCGAAAAAGCCATGCCTGGAACGGCGCGCCCCCTTCCCGGAATCCTTGCAGGCTTCTTAGCGCCCGGTAAAATGTCCTCGAGGTCAGGTCCTCAGCTTCCGTTCGGTTGGAGGTGTGGCGATAATGGTAGCTATAGATGCGGCTCACATATCGCTCATAAAGCTCTCCAAAAGCTTCGGGATCGCCCTTCGCTCGCGCGATCAGTTTGCGTTCTTCGATGTCCATCGTGCCCCCTCACTACGGGAAGTATAGCACATCTCTCCGTAGGTCCAGAGGTCGGCACACTGATCTGTCTCTACTTAATATAACACCGTTGGCCCGCGAAAGTTGCGGTCAAATCAGCGATGCCCCGGGAGAGGCGTTATAGCGTTTTTAGGTTGCAGATCTCCGAATATCGGTATAATGGGAGCCATCTTGCCGTGCAGTCGACGTGAGTGTGGCTGCGCTTTCTGCGTCGCCAAGCTCGATAGAGTGCCGAGGGAGTTGAGAAAGGAGCGATCCGATGGAACGCGTGCCGGGCATCGATGTCTCTCGGTGGCAAGGCACAATGGATTGGCAGAAGGTCGCTGAGGCTGGCTATCGCTTTGCCGTGATCCGCGCTACCATCGGTGATTATTACAGCGACCCTCGGTTCTTCACTAACTGGAGCGAAGCGCGCGAAGCTGGCCTGTTGCTCTCCTCCTATCATGTCATCACGCCCAATGTGTCTGCCGACGCTCAGATCGGGCGTTTTTTTGAAGTACTAGGTAAGCGACGCCCAGACTTGCCACTGGTCCTCGATGTCGAGCGAACCGATGGTATGTCGCCGCAGGTGATCACTCAAAGGATCCGGGAGTGTCTCGATGGAATCGAAGCGGGGGCAGGGCGGAAGCCCATCATCTATACCGCGCGTTGGTTTTGGGATCGATCTGTTTTGCCGTCGTCGCAATGGAGCACTTATGATCTCTGGGTGGCCAGTTACACTCGAAATCCGATCCTTCCGAGGGATTGGCAAAGCTGGCTCATATGGCAGTACTCGGAAAGTGGCACGGTACCCGGTAGTGGTTCCCGACACACCGACCTGAACTGGTTCGCTGGTAGCTATGAGGATCTGCTGCACTATGCCGGCAGAGCGGACGAACCACCACCACACGAGGCAAGGTGGCACGTCCGGGTGGTTGTTCCAAAGCTAAACGTGCGGAATGGACCTGGTCGGCAGTACGATAACATCGGCGACCTTTACGAGGGTGATATTCTAGAGCTCCTGACCTTGACTGGGGATGATGTCTGGGTGGAGTTCGAGCCCGGCAAGTGGGCAGCGTTCTCGCTGAAAGGCGATCCATATTTGAGGCTAGAGATTCTTTGAGATTTGAACAGATGCTTGCATTTATGTTGTTTTGTATGTCAATACCTTCGCCAAAAGCAGTAGGCTCCTGTAAGATAAGGGAAGTGAGTTTCGAGGACACCACCCTTACAAAAGGAGCCTACCATGAACATTATACCACTGTTGGTCTGTCTGGCACCTT